>JBJEDD010000223.1:0-7373 GCA_051871715.1 Muribaculaceae bacterium
CCGGCGAGTTCGGGCGAGTGAGTCAGGGTGGCTATCGGGGTGAGCGGAGCCTTGACATTGGGGCTGTGATGCACAGCCATGGGTGCGATAGGCTCGTTGCACATGGTAATTACGATGGTGTTGTGACCCTTGATTGAGGCTGGGATTTCGGGCTTGGCTTCCTTGCCGTTGAGGGTGAAAGAGGCAATGCGGTCGCCGTAGCCCTTGACGGTGATGTCGAGGGTGGCATTGCGATACTTAAATCCGGTGAGGGTGCGCTCGGCAGCCAAGGCTTGGGGCACAAACGGCTTGAAAGAGAGTGAATTAGTGTTAAAAGTGATGCCGAAGAGGATGCGGTGGGTGATGGCGAGATTGCCGGCGAGACACCACAGCATGTTGGAGGAGTTGAGTTCGGTGGCAATGTCGCCGTTGTCGAGGACAAAGTTCTCCTTGTTGGTGGTGAAGAGAGCGGCGGGGCGGAATACGGCACCGATGGCTTCGAGCGTGCCTTGTTCGTTGCCCACGGCGGCATTAGCCATAGCCCAGTAGGCACCTACCCATGGCCACAGCGCGTTGTTGTGATATGGCGGCATATCGGCAATCTGCGGGAAGAAGATGCCGACGCCAAAGGGAGTGACGGGCACATTCTCGGTGATGGAGCGAGCGCGTTCGGCGGATGCGATGCCGTAGAGGATGGAGAGCGACTCGCCGAGGGCCTCGGAGCGCGGATTGAGGATTGAATATTCGCGGCCGTAGTTGTACATGGCATAGTAACCCTTGTCAGCCATCCACAATTGGTCGTTGATGGCTTGAGCGAGGGCATCGGCGAGGGCGGTATATTTGGTGACAACGTCCTTGTGACCGAGGATAGATGCTATCTCGGCGAGTGTGCGCATTGCTTGAACGTGGACGATAGAAGTGCCGAGGGCCTCGGAGTTGTAGATGTCGACGGTCTGCATCCAGCGAGGGTAACTCTGCTCGCGCCAGTCTATGAACGATGTCTCGCCACGCACCAGTCCGGTGGAGGAGATGTGAGTGACCTTGAGGTCGTCCTCGATGGAGTTGAGGATGATGGGATAGATATATTTGAGCCAGTCGTTGTCGCCGGTGACCTTGTATACCTCGAATGCGGCAACAGCCCATATGAGGCGGTCGCTGCTGACAGGCCAAGCGCCGCCGCTACCGGTATCTTGGATGATGCGCCCGGTGGGAGTGACCTTGTGACGGAGCGAAATCTCGGATGCGAGGGGTTGCATATATGACATGGACAGCAGGATAGAGTAACTGACGTCGCGAGTCCATACGCCCGACCATTCCTTGCCGGTGCGCAGTGTGGTGTCGGGTTCAACGGCGTTAATCATTTCCTCGAGACCGAGGTTGTATATGGCGGTGTGGAGTCGGTTGGGAGTCGAGAGTTGCGGATACATTGATATATCGCGGCTGAGATGCCACTCCTTGTTGATAGGCATGTAGAAGCCCGGCTGAGCCGAGTAGGTGGAGATTAACGAAGTGCCGTCGGGCGAGAAAGCGGTGTAAGACGCTTGTGTGATAGTGTCGCCATGCCAGCGGTAGGCATCGGTGGCGATGATGTCGGTTGAGGCGACAGCCGATGAGGCTACCATCACTGCTGAGGCAAGTAAGGCGGTTTTTAAGGTTTGCATGGTTAGTTGTTTAATGGTTATTACTTTAATTTTGGTTGGTATTCAAGTCTCAAATAACGTCGAGTGTCGGGGGTGATGGTCCAGTGGCGCGAGGCACGTAAACCGATGACCCACAGGAGAGTATCGCCGCGCCACAGGAGGCGTGCAGCGCGTTTCTGATCGGCGCTAAAGCGGTTTGCTGCCAGTATGTCGCTCACCAACTTGGAGCCGTCAAGCCCATAAGGAGCAAGGCGGTCGCCGCGGCGCGGGGCGCGGATGTGCCAGTCGGGCGTGCCCTCGAGGGCTCGCTCATCTATATATATGACGTTGGGCGAGCCTTCGGGTTTAAACTCGCTGATGTCGTGGGAAGTAATGCGGATATTTACCGGAAAGTCGATGTCGGCATCGAGCGGCACCGGGCAGTCGGCACCGGCTGCATCGTCGGGGGTGTTGACGGCGGCGCGGAGTATGCCATGGTCGAGGGTACGGACGATGCCTTGGGTGTGGAATGAGCCGCCCGAGCGTGCGGCGGCGACGAGCATATCATCGCATTGGCGGCGGCTAAAGCCCTCGTGGCGCAATATTTCGAAGAGTAGCAGAGGCGCATCGGGGTCGAGAGCCAAGGCTCGGATGTTGATGTCGCCGGTGTCGGGGTCGACGTATTGTGCGCTACGTTGCTTGATGGCGCGGTTGTATAGCGCGAGGTTCTCGCGCAGGAAGCCACATGTGCGCAGAATGGCGTCGGCAGCGCCGGGCTTTGCTTCCTCGAGTAGAGGTAATATATTGTTACGCAAGCGATTGCGCAGGAAGTCGTTTTCGGCATTGGTGCTGTCGTTGACCCAAGCGATGCCACGGCGCCGGAGGTAAGCCTCGATGTCAGCGCGGCTGCAAGCGAGCAAGGGGCGCATAACGATGCCGTTGCGGGGGCTGATGCCGCATAAGCCGCCTATGCCCGAGCCGCGCAGCAGGTTGATGAAGAAGGTCTCCACCGAGTCCTCGCGATGATGCCCGATAGCCACGGCGACGGCACCGATGGTGTCGATGAGTTCGGCAAACCATGCGTAGCGCAGTTCGCGGCACGCCATCTCGAGCGACTCGCCGGTGGCGGCACAGCGTGCATCGACGTCAAAATCCTTGACGCAGATGTCGACGTTAAGAGCCTTGGTGACCTCCATGACGTGACGTTGGTCGCGATTTGACTCCTCGCCGCGTAGGTGGAAATTGCAGTGAGCGGCAACGCAGTCGTAGCCCAGAGCGATAAGCACAGCCAAGGTAGCGACAGAGTCGGCACCGCCGCTCACGCCCACGATGAGTCGGGCGGGAGGTGCGGGCATTTGCTGCTCGGCGATGAAATCCTTGACTTGTTGCTCCAGCGTGTCCATAGTCTCAGAATTGGCGTTGCTCGTAATCGCAGATGGCACGGCGGATGTGCTCTTGCAGGGGCGCCGAGGTGCCGTTGACGGGGTCAAAAGAAGCCATCACCGAGGTGCATTGGCACTTGACCTCGCCGGTGGCGCTGTTGAAAATTTGCTGGCACAGGGTGATGGATTTGTCACCGATAGCGACCACAGCGGTGCGAGCGGCAACCGGCTCGTCGAGGGTGGTGACAGCGAGGAAGTCGCAGTTGATATTCACCACGACAATGGATAGGGCAGCGGGGTCGAAGGTGCCGCCATAAAGAGTGGCGAAGTAGTTGCACTTGGCGACGTCGCAGAGTTGCAAGTACACGTTGTTGTTGACGTGCCCCATAGCGTCGATGTCGCCGAAGCGCAATTGCAAGGTGCAACTGTGCTTGAATTGCTCGCGAGGTAATTTGTCAATGTGGTGAGCCATAGCCGGTTAATGAAATACGATTTTATTGATTACATCGCTACCGACAGCCTCGTTGAGCGCCTTGACCAGCGGGTCGGTCATGAACGACAGTTCGCTCTTGAGCGGCGCCGAGTTGAGGTAAACGTGGAGGGTAGAGCCGTCGACATATCGGCGCGTGGTGGCGCGGTTGATGGTTTGCCCCACCACGTCAGCCCAGGCAAATTCGACCTTGCGGCGGTCCATCTCGTCGCGGTTGCCTCCCATATTCATGTAGAGGTCGAGGATTTCGGTAATTGACAGAGGCTCAGTTCGTTTCATTTGAGGAGAGGATTGGTGAGTATTCGCCGTTGTTGACGTGCCACAGGCGGTGGTCGCCACCGGCGTCGAGCATGAGTTCGTCGAGGTGCTTGCGGTTGGTGTCGGTGATGAAAATTTGCCCGAAGTCGGCAGAGGAGACAATGTCGATGATGCGGGCGACGCGTCGGGCGTCCAATTTGTCGAAAATGTCGTCGAGTAGCAGTAGCGGCTTGAGCCCGGTGGCTTGCGCCAGGAAGTCGTATTGGGCAAATCGCAGGGCGATGGTGAAAGTCTTGGTTTGCCCTTGTGAGGCGGTGGCTCGCAGGGGCATATCGTCGAGCGAGAAGACAATGTCGTCGCGGTGAGGACCCACCGATGTGTGGGTGAGGATGTGGTCGCGTCGACGATTGTGCTCCAAGGCATCGAGGAGGCTGCCATAGGCGGCTGTAGATGCGGCGTAGGTGAGGGCGGGCACCTCGTCGGTGTCGGCGATGCGATTGTAGTAGGGGACGAAAATCTCGGTGAGGCGGTTGACAAAAGCCTGCCGGCGGTCGGTGATAGTCGTGGCGGCGGCATCCATCATCACTTCGATGGTCTCATAGAGGGCACGGTCCTCGGCACCGTCGCGGAGAAGGCGGTTGCGCTGCTCGAGGAGGTGGTTGTAGCGGATGAGGGCATCGAGGTAGGCGGTGTCGCTTTGCGAGATGATCATGTCGGCAAATCGGCGACGCTCCTCGCCGCTCTCGGTGACGAGCGAGAGGTCGGCGGGTGCGACCATCACAGCCGGCAACAAGCCGATGTGGGTGGATAGGCGCTTGTACTCCTTGCCACCACGACGCAGGGATTTGCGCCCGCCGCGACGTAGCCCGGCGGTGATTTCCTCGGGGGTGTCGCCACGCATGTATTGCCCCTTGAGGATGGCAAAATCTTCGCCGCGGCGTATTAGCAACGAGTCGCTGAGGCGTCCGTAACTGCGGACAAAACTGAGATAGTGAATAGCATCCAACAGATTGCTCTTGCCCATACCATTGTCGCCCAGCAAGCAATTAATCTTCGGCGAGAAGTCCAATTGAGCCGCGGCAATGTTCTTGAAATTGGTCAGAGCAATCGATTGTAATATCATTTGTTGAATACTTCGTGGAAGAACAGCAGGTGGTAGAGCACCGAGTTGCGCCAATAAGCCTGTGTGTGAGCACCCGGGCGCTCGATGTAGTCGTGGTCGATGCCGGCGTCGAGGAGCGCGCGGTGGAAGTCGCGATTGACCTCGATGAAGAAATCGTCAACGCCACAGTCGACCAAGATGTTGAGGTCTCCCTTGGCGAGGGTGGGGATGAGGTTGATAGCGGTGTGAGTCTCCCATGCCTCGGGGTTGGTGCCGTCGGGGTCGATGAGCGATGCCATCTTCCAGCGGGTCTTGAAAGGACGGATATCCACGCCGCCCGACATCGAGGCAGCCGAGCCCCATATGTCGTGGTGGCGGATACCGAGCCACATGGCGCCGTGACCGCCCATGCTCAATCCCGAGATGGCACGCTTGTCGGCTTGAGGAATGGTGGGGAAGTGGCTGTCGATGTAGGGCACGAGGTCTTCGACAAAGAAACTTTCCATCTCCATGCCCTTGCGGCTGTCCCAGTACCATGAGTCGCGCCCATCGGGGTTGACAATCACCATACCGTATTGGTCGGCGAGTTTGTTGAGGTCGCGGCGCATCTTGGTCCACGAGGCATAGTCGCCGGTGTATCCATTGAGCAGATAAACGGTGGGGAACTTCTCGCCTTGGGCTTCCGGGGTGATAACAACGACCTTCATGGGAGTGTCGAGGTGGTCGGTAGCCACCAATACTGTGTCGACAACGGCTGCGCGAGTCGCCGGGAATAGGGCGACCAGCGTAGCCACGATGAGTGATAAACGGCGCAACATGATTTTTAACTTTATTTAACTGAGTCTTCGAGAGCGTGGAGAGCGACTTCGATACCTTCGGCATCCTTGCCACCGGCTTGAGCGAAGCCGGGTTGACCGCCCCCGCCACCCTTGATGGCTTTGGCAGCCTCGCGGACGATGACAGCGGCGCTGAGGCCTTGAGCGACAACATCGTCGGTGAGCATCACGGTGAGCATAGGCTTGCCGGTGAAGCCGACGGTAGCAGCGACGAAGGCGGTGTTGGAGGGTGAGAGAGTGCGCACGGTGAATGCTACACCCTTGACGATCTCGGCGGGGAAGGTGCCGCGCATGCTTACCAATGTGATGCCACTGTCGGTGGTGTGAGCCTTGGCGAGGAGTTTCTCGGCGATGCCGCGGATGCGCTCGTTGAGGGCTTCCTCGGCTTGCTTGTGCAGTTCGGCATTTTCGTCAAATACCTTGCGCATAGCCTCAACGAGGTCGGGGGCATTGTTGAGCATGACCGAAATCTCGTGCATGCGGTCGGTGATGGCGTCCATAGCATTCTCGACATTGGCGGCGGTGATAGCCTCGATGCGGCGGATGCCGGCGGCGATAGAACTCTCGCTGATGATGCGTATCATGCCGATATTGCCGGTGTTGGCAACGTGAGTGCCGCCGCACAACTCGATGGAGTCGCCGTAACGGATAACGCGCACCTCGTCGCCATATTTTTCACCGAAGAGAGCCATGGCACCCATCTTGCGGGCGTCGTCGATGGGCATATTGCGATGCTCATCAAGGGCGATGGCTTGGCGCACGCGGCTGTTGGCGAGGTGCTCGACCTTGCGGAGTTCTTCGGGGGTTACTTTCTGGAAGTGAGAGAAGTCAAAGCGCAACGACTCGGGAGTCACGAGCGAGCCTTTTTGCTCGACGTGTGTGCCCAGCACGTCGCGTAGCGCTTGGTGGAGCAGGTGAGTGGCTGAGTGATTGCAAGCGATGGCTTGGCGCAACTCGGCATTTACTTCTGCACGGAAAGTGGCGGCTGGATTGGCGGGAAGGGTCTTCACCAAGTGTACACCCATGCCGTTCTCGCGCTTGGTATCGTAGATCTGCACGGTTTCGCCGGTGGCTGTGTCGACAAGTACACCGCGGTCGCCGCATTGACCGCCCATCTCGGCATAGAAGGGAGTTTGTGCCAATACTATCTGGTAGAAGTCGGCATTTTTCTGCTTCACGTGGCGGTAGCGCAGAATTTGGGTCTCGGTGGTGAGGCTGTCATAGCCCACGAAGGATTGCTCGCCGGCATTGACGTTGACCCAGTCGGATGCTTCGACAGCGGCGGCATTGCGGGCGCGTTGTTTCTGGGCTTGCATTTCGCTGTCAAACTCGGCTTGGTCGAGGGTCATGCCTTTCTCTTTGAGAATCAGTTCGGTGAGGTCCAAGGGGAAGCCGTAGGTGTCGTAGAGCACGAATGCTTGCTTGCCCGAGATGATGCTCTTGCCGGCAGCGGTGGCGGCGTTGATGGCATCGTCGAGCATCTTGATACCATTCTCCAAGGTGCGCAGGAAGGCGTCTTCCTCCTCCTTGATGACCTTCATGATGAGGTCGCGCTGGGCGGGCAATTCGGGATAAGCCTCGCCCATCGACTCGATAAGGGTGTCGACAAGACGGTAGATGAATGCTTGCTTCTGCTGCAGGAAGGTGTAGGCGTAGCGCACGGCACGACGCAGGATGCGGCGGATGACGTAGCCTGCCTTGGCATTG
>JBJEDD010000224.1:0-7354 GCA_051871715.1 Muribaculaceae bacterium
TATTTTACAATATATTAACATAAGAGGGCATATCGAATTTTGATACACCCTCTTTCGCATGAGCAACCTGCTCCGCAGGTTCTCGCGTGGTCGGTGCCGAAGACCCCGGTGGGTTCTTGTTGCCGGTTTCTGTTTAGTTTTTATTTGACCACAACCTTGGAGGTGTAGTTGTTGAGGACTTGGATGTAGATGCCGGGGGTGGAGGGGGCGGTGACTTCGATGCCTTGGAGGTTGTAGTAGCGCGGAGTGCCGTCAGAGGTGTCGGCGGTGATGCCGTTGATGCCGTTGGAGTCCTCCCAGATGCGACGACCGCCGAGAGCCTCGTAGATGATGGTATTATCCTCGCCCTCTGTGACATAGCGCAGACGCGGGCTATCATAGAACGGATAACTCATATCGAATGCGTCAAAAGGGACAAAGAATAGTTCGGAGTACTTATCATGGCGTATGCCAATACCCTCGACATATGTCATATCCTGATAGTCGTTGTAATCGCCTTTGACAAACTTTGCAGTGTATTGACGGTAGGTATTGCCACAAGAATTGGTATCGGAGATATCGGTTATCTCATAATCTATCCACGAGTGATTGTATTCATCATTCACGTTAGAGAAGGACCATTCTTCGCCGACCTCGCCGAAATCATACACCTTGACCGGCGAGGTATCTCCGGCAAAGAGGCTTGCCAACGAACCGAGATAGAAGTCGGTAGGCTTGAAGTCACCCTTCTCGGGCACATATGTGTAGACGTGTAGATTCCAAAACGAAGTGCAAAGTTAGCATAGTTTTGAAATAATACATTTTGTGGAATGAAAACAAATGTGTACTTTTGCGGTGGAGAAGTAGTAATACACAACAATTTTTGTTATACTTTACGCTAAAAAAGGAAAAACATGACCCTGTCAGAATGGATACGACACAAAGAGATAAGAGGACAATTGATGTTCTCCATTGATGATTTGCGAAAAGATTTCATTGAAACATCAAACAATGTTCTACTTACAAACATCAACAGGATGATTAAGACAAAACGCATCTTGGCCGTTTATAAGGGTTATTACGTTATCATTCCGCCTCAATATGCATTAAAAGGAGTGGTACCACCACCATATTACATCCATAACATGATGCAATATGTAGGGAAGCCCTATTATGTAGCATTACTCTCTGCAGCAGAGATGTATGGAGCCTCGCATCAACGAGCTATGCAAACTCAAGTAATGACTGTACCACCACGCAACAAGAAATCCAACAAAAACCCATATATTTGTTGGTGCTATCGCCCTCTCATTCAACGTGATTTGCTCAGACAGACAAATACTGAAGCCGGCATCATGCTCTATTCATCAGCTGAGCTGACAGCAGTTGATTTAGTTCAATATGCTGATCATATAGGAGGCTACCAGAGGGCCGCTACCGTTTTAGCTGAATTGGCAGATGAAGTTGATTGGAACAAGATGGATAGTGTCGTTAATATTACAACGATAGCAACACTACAACGCCTGGGCTACATTCTGGAGTTCGTATTGGAGGATCGGAACAAATCTGATATACTATTTAACATTGTCAGACAAAAGGTGAAAGTAATGAGACCATTATTGATGCGAAATGACAAGTGTGCCTTGAGAGATTGTAATAAGAATCGGTGGAATGTGAATATGAATATAAGTATTGAAGTTGATGAACTATGATAAACAGGGAATCAATACTGCAATGGAATGAAGTGGTTCCATGGCAAACACCCTCTATGGTGGAACAGGACTTAGTCATATGCAAAGCATTGGTTTGCATATTTAGTGATGAGTTTTTAGCGTCGCATTTGGCATTCCGAGGAGGTACAGCATTGCATAAACTATATCTTAAACCACAGCCCAGATATAGTGAAGACATTGACCTTGTACAGATACATCCCGGACCTATAAAGGATATCCTATTCAGGCTGGGAGAGGTTCTAAGCTGGATGCCGGATAGAGTGACGAAGCCCAAGCGCTATAACAACACTTTACTATTTCGTATGGAAAGCGAAGTCCCGCCTATTACACCTATTCGACTAAAGGTTGAAATAAACTGCATGGAGCATTTTTGTTTACTCGGATTACAGAAAATGCCGTTTGAGGTAAATAACCCATGGTTTTGCGGAAAATGTGAGTTGACTACTTACACGCTTGAAGAACTCATCGGCACAAAATTGCGAGCATTATATCAACGCAAGAAAGGGCGTGACTTATTCGACTTACAAATGGCTTTGAAATTTGGCAAGCCAAACATTGATAGTGTTATGGAGTGCTACAAGCATTATATGGAATTTGTCGTGGGTAAAGTCCCGACATACAAGCAATTTATTCAGAATATGGAGCTAAAACTTCAAGACGCTGAATTTATTGGCGACACAAATACACTTCTGCGCATAGATGCCGATTCCTATGATCCGATGATGGCATGGGAATTAGTTAAACAAACGTTTGTGGATAGAATGCCGGGAAGAAGGACTTGACCACCCCCATCGGTTACTTAACGACAACCTTGGAGGTGGAGTTGTTGAGGACTTTGATGTAGATGCCGGGGGTGGAGGGGGCGGTGACTTCTATGCCTTGGAGGTTGTAGTAGCGCGGAGTGCCGGCAGAGGTGTCGGTGGTGATGCCGTTGATGCTGTTGGAGTCCTCCCAGATACGGCGCCCGCCGAGAGCCTCGTAGATGATGGTATTATCCTCGCCCTCTGTGACATAACGCAGATGTGGTGGTGCGTTGTGGGGAAAACTCGAGTCGATTTCGTTGTAAGGCAGCGCGACAAACTCCGAGTAAGTGGCGTCGCGGCGACCAATGCCCATGACGTACTCCATATCCACCTTTTCGCAGTTGGCATCGAGGCACTCAGCGTCGTACTCCATGAATTTATTTTTGTGCGACACCACCTCGTTGATGTTGGTGATTTTGAAGTTCATCCAGGTATAACCTTCGTTGCCGAGGGTCCACTCATCATCCTTGCTGCCAAAAGAATAGACCATCAACGGAGCCTCGCGAGCGCCCAATACCTGGGCAAAGTGGTCGATATAATACCTGAGTGGCGCAAATTGCGAGTCAAACGGGGCATAAGTGTAGACATTGCAATCGTCATCGCGCATGTAGCATAGGTCCAACACGTCGTGGGAATCGCTCATAAATTCGCCCGTGCTTCTGACAAACACTTCAGTGAAGATCACTTGGAGTTTGTACCAACTGACGCCATCGATATCAACTTTGTCGCCGACTCTCACGCCGAACTCAGCCGTGGCATCAAAGCCGTCGTACTCGCTGGTGTACCACCATGTACGACCCTGGACAGCCATGGGCTTATAATCACTTTGTGCGACAGCGACCGAGCCACACAACAACAATAACAAGGGTAAAAAGTTCTTCATAACAATCTCGATTTTCAACACTGCAAAGGTAATGATTATTTTTGGATATTTGCATAATTGGCTGTAATGTTGTAACTTTGTGCTGAGAAAAAGAATAAAATATGGCAATGACAATTAACTCATCCCCAGTGCTTACCGGAGAGTCGGCAAGAGCATTCATCGAGGAGGCAGAGCGTAACGGCAAGCTGCCTACTCCACGCTTGACTGCCGAACGAGAAGCCCAAATAGCATATTTTCTGAAGAAATCAAAAGAGTTCATATTTCCCCCGAAGGAAAATAAAAATGAAATCGGGCGCTGATTTTATCTTAGAACGTGAGGCGGTAATGATGCCTTTCACAGCTGAGGTTGCGGAGTATTGCGATCCTTTTTCATGTTTGGATCATGATCTTGATGATTTCTTTTCGAAGGACGCTTTTCTGTATGAGTCTGAATTACTTGGCAAAACATATGCTTGGATAAACGTTGCTGATCCAACAAAGATTTTGGCACTTATTACTTTGTCCAATGATAGTGTAAAAGCTCGTTTCATCCCGGGAACTGCTCGAAACCGTATTCAACGTAGCATTACTAATGCCAAAAGAGGAATGAATTATCCTGCTGTCCTCATAGGAAGATTAGGTGTTGCATCTGATTTTCAAGGTCACGGTTACAATATTGGAAGCCAAATTCTTGATTTCATAAAAGGCTGGTTTCGCTCTGTAGATAATAAAACAGGTTGCCGATTTATTGTAGTTGATGCTTATAACAATCCTAAGACTCTTCATTTTTATGAACGTAACGGGTTTAAGTTACTGTATAAAACTGAACAAGAGGAGCGGGGCTTTCTCGAATTACAAGAAGGCGAAACACTTGCGACCAGATTTATGTTCTTTGATCTCAAAATGTAATACCCTGAAGCATATACACTAAACTCGGTAAATAAATAAAGGTGAGAAAAATTGGGAAAAGTGATAAATAATTGGTAACTTTGACGGCGTAAACGGGAGAGGGAATAAATCTCGCGCCTTGCACATTGAAAAATATCTAATTAACCAAATAAAACAACATCTATTAATCCTAAAATCTAACCGTAATGAAAAAGCTATTACTCACAGCTTTAGCAGTGTCGGTATCATTGTTGGCAAGCGCCCAATTGGTCGAAGTAGCGTCGGTTGACCGCGTTGCTCTGCCCGAGGGTATCTCCGGCGATGTAGCCACACTGAGTCCCGACGGCACATTTGCCGTACTTGGACAAATGGGCGGCAAGACCTTGTATAAGGTAGACCTGTCCACGGGCGCCGCAAGCGTCATCACCACCGACGGCATCGCCTCGGGCGTGACTATCAGCCCCGACGGCAACAATGTCGTATTCCGCACCTACACATTCGACAACAACCACTTGCGCCACACCGGCATCAACTGTGTGAACTTGACGAATGGCAGCGAATATCAATTGGTGAAGCCCTCGCGTCACCTCAACGCAGGCATCGCTATCTCAGCCGCCGGCATCACCGCTGTTGACAACGGTCGTGCTCGCGTGTGCTCGTTCAACGGTCAGCGTGCCGCCACCATGCCCGTAGCATCAATCAACTATGGTCACCTCGACATCACCGTCAACGGCAAGACCACCACTATCGACCCCCAAGGTCGCGGCTCATATCTGTGGCCGTCAATCAGCCCCGACGGCACCAAGGTAGCCTATGTGCTGAGCGGTGCCGGCGCCTTTGTGTGCAACATCGACGGCTCCAATCCTATCGCCCTGGGTCGTCTCCACGCTCCCCGCTGGGTGGGCAACGACATGGTGGTAGGTATGGACGACCGCGATAACGGTCAGCAAATCACCTCCTCCGAGGTAATCCTCACCAACCTCAACGGCGTGCGCCAGAGCATCTCTCTGCCCGGTCACATCGCCATCTATCCCTCGGCAAGCGCCGACGGCTCCTCGGTAGCCTACTGCACTGTCGAAGGTGACCTCTATATAGTAACCCTCAAATGAGCAACGCCATGAAGAAACTTATCATTGCAATGATGGCGCTTGCCGCCACATCAGGCTTATACGCCAAGACCGCCGATGAATTGCGCGTCTATATCAATCCGGGACACGGCTCATGGACAGCCAACGACCGTCCCTGTGTGATTGTCGGTCACCAAGCCTACGACCGCTACAACACCGATACCACCAACTTCTTCGAGTCCAATACCAACCTGCGCAAGGGCTTCGGCGTGCTCGAGAAACTCCGCACATACGGTCTCAAATATGATCCGTCACTCAATCAAGAAGGCGAACTGCACCAGATCGGTGCCGCCCGCGATATGAACAACAATATCGTGATGTCGCACGTCAAGTGTGGTCCTTTCCACGAAGACAATGGCACCAAGGGTCAATTGGGCGATGCCGCTCCCGAAGACCTCGAGTGGTACAACCGCAACCTCACCGAAATTGCCGAGGAAGTTGACGCCAACCACTTCGATATGTTCATCTCCATCCACTCCAACGCTGCCAACGAGGGTACAGGCACCAACTTCCCCTTGTTCCTGTATCGTGGCTTTGACACTCCCACCGAGCACGATGGTTGCACACTGGAGCACCAGACCACCTCGCGCGCCATGGCAGACGCTTGCTGGCTCTACTCCATCGAGAACCCCCACATGGTGTGGACCGCTTACTCGGCTACCAGCAAGAACGTGCGTGGCGACTGCAACTTCTATGCCGGTCCGAGCTACGGTCGCGAGAACCTCTACGGCTACCTCGGCGTGCTGAAGCACACCGTTCCCGGCTTCCTGGTTGAAGGCTACTTCCACACATACCAGCCCGCACGCCACCGTGCCATGAACTGGGATGTCGACTATATGGAAGGCGCTGCATATGCCCATGGTATCGCT
Source organism: Muribaculaceae bacterium (assembly GCA_051871715.1). Lineage (GTDB taxonomy): Bacteria > Bacteroidota > Bacteroidia > Bacteroidales > Muribaculaceae > CAG-873. The sequence continues at coordinate 6,262 of JBJEDD010000224.1, forward strand.
GACTACTTCGGTCTCACCAAGGAGAGCACCGGTGACATCTATGGTATCGTGCGCGACGCCAACGAGCGCTTCAGCGACGACTACTACAAGCCCAACACCACATCGCTCGACCGCTTCTTGCCGCTCAACGGCTGCACCGCTATCCTCAACAAGGATGGTGTCGAAGTGGCTCGCTACACCACCGACTTCAATTACAACGGCGCATTCGTCTTCAAGGACGTTGAGCCCGGCACCTATACCATCACCTTCGAGAGCGAGCAATACCTGCCCGGCGACCCCGTCGAGGTTGAGGTGAAAGCCGCTCAAATCTCCTACCCCTCGGCTCAACTCGTTGACAAGGACTGGGTTCCCGACGCTGAGGTATACTACAACTATCCCGACTACTTGGCTGACCTCGGCTCACTGCTCCCCGCCGCTCAATATACCGTGGAAGCATCTTACATTGACGAGCCTATCGCCGAACTCGAAGGCAAGGTCATCAAGCGTATGATTGTTCACAATGGCAAACTCTACATCCTCGCTCTCGACAAGGCTATCGAAGAAGCCGCTAACATCGCCGCTGAGGAACAAGCAGTGCCCACCATCATCGTTTATGACCCCGTAGCCAAGGCTGTTGTAGCCACAGTATCCACCGAGGGTGCTGCCGGCTCCTTTGCCGCTATCGCCGATATCCAAGTGACTGCCGATGGTGTGCTCCTCGCCTCCAACGGTACCAAGGACCAATACTCCGACGACCAGATTGAAGAAGGTGATGCCGGCCGTGGCACATTTATTATATATAAGTGGGCAAACGACGAGGCAGGCTTGCCTACCGGCGACCCCGCTGCATGGGTGACCACCCAAGCATCCGGCTTGTGGTTCCGTGCATATCCCTCGCGCTTCGTTTACAGCGGCACTACCCAAGAGGGTAATATCGTAGTGCCCATGCCTACCGTCAGCGCCGCTCGCACTGTCCGCGCCACATTTATCTCCGTGATGGATGGCGAGAAGCAAGGCGAGACCGACTACCGCTCCAGCGCCGGCACCACCAAATTCTCTGAGACCGCTGCCGATGTTAACATCTTCACATCGCCCCTCGCCGACGACCAGGTTA
>JBJEDD010000225.1:0-1893 GCA_051871715.1 Muribaculaceae bacterium
CGCAAACCGAGTTAGGGCAAAATGTCATTAAAGAACTTACCAAACCTACCACCAAGGTGCTTTCGCTCTCAGGCACTCCATTTAACCTCTTTGACGATTACAACGAGAATGAACTCTATACCTGGGACTATGTGATGGAGCAAAAAGCCAAGGCGCTATGGGATTTGGAGCACTTCGGCGACCCAAACCCTTATGCCGGGCTACCTGCTATGAACATTTACACCTACGACCTCGGGCGTCTTCTTGAAGATTACATCGACGAGGACGTGGCTTTCAACTTCCGTGAATTCTTCCGCGTAAACGATTCCGACGAGTTTGTTCATAAAAATGACGTTGCGGCATTCCTCGACTTGCTCTGCAAGAAAGATACTGATAGCGCATATCCTTTTGCCAACGATGAATATCGCAATATATTCCGCCACACCCTTTGGATGGTGCCGGGTGTCAAATCGGCTCTTGCTTTGCAACGTATGCTCGAGAAGCATCCTGTATTCCAGCATTTCACCATCGTTAATGTTGCCGGCGAGGGCGACCCCACCGAGGAAGAAAATGCCGAGGCTCTTGCTCTGCTCCGCTCTAAAATCGGTGATGACCCCGACCAATCGCGCACAATCACCCTCAGTTGCGGTCGCTTGACTACCGGTGTGAGCGTTAAGGAATGGACTGCTGTCCTCATGCTTTCAGGTTCTTTCAACACTGCTGCTGCCGGTTATATGCAGACAATCTTCCGTGTGCAGACTCCTGCCACTATCAATGGGCGCGTCAAGGAGCAGTGCTATGTCTTTGACTTCGCTCCCGACCGCACTCTCAAGGTCCTTGCCGAGACTGCCAAAATTTCTACCAAGGCAGGCAAGACTTCGGGCGACGATCGACGTGCCATGGGCGAGTTCCTCAATTTCTGCCCCGTCATCGGCATGGACGGCTCCAAGATGCACAAGTACGATGTCGACTCTATGATGCAACAACTCAAGAAGGTCTACATCGAGCGCGTGGTCAACAATGGCTTCGAGGATTCATACTTGTACAATGACGAACTTCTAAAATTGGACTCTGTCGCTCTCGAAGAATTTGATGACCTCAAGAAAATCATCGGGCAAACAAAGGCTATGCCCAAAACCGACACGATTGACATCAACAATCAGGGCTTGACCGAGGAAGAATATGAGGAAAAAGAAAAACTCAAGAAGAAAAAGAAGGAACTTACCGAGGAGGAAAAGAAACGCCTTGAAGAGCTAAAAGCCAAAAAGAAAAACCGCGATACGGCTATTTCTATCCTTCGTGGCATTTCCATCCGCATGCCACTGATGATTTATGGTGCGGAAATTGACGACAGTACTCAAGAAATAACTATTGATAATTTTGCAGATCTCATAGATGATCCTTCTTGGGAAGAATTCTTGCCCCGTGGCGTCTCCAAGCAGAAATTTAACGCGTTCCGCAAATATTACGACCCCGATGTCTTTGCAGCCTCTGCCAAGCGTATCCGTGATATGGTCCGCTCTGCCGACCGACTCTCTATTGAGCAGCGTATCGAGCGTATTACTCGCATTTTTGCCTCTTTCCGCAATCCTGATAAGGAGACAGTCCTTACTCCTTGGCGCGTAGTTAATATGCACATTTCCGACACTATCGGCGGTTACACTTTCTTCGATGCCGACTTCGACGAGAAGAAACCTCTTACTGAGCCTCGCTTCGTCGACCGTGGCAAGGTTACTGCCGATGTCTTCAATCCCGAAACTCACATCCTTGAGATAAACTCCAAGACCGGTCTTTATCCACTCTTTATGGCTTATAGCACTTATCGTGCTTGGCTTGCTACCCTCGGCTATACTCCCGAAAGTGTGGATGATGAATGGAATATATGGAGCAACGTCGTTGCAGAGAACATTTTTG
>JBJEDD010000226.1:0-1880 GCA_051871715.1 Muribaculaceae bacterium
AAGCGCTTCGTGCGAGAAGCAGTAGTCGTCGCTATAATACCATGTGTTGACCAACCAGCCGATGGCGCCGATTGTGGTCAGCACGATGGATATCCACAAGAAAATTTTCTTACAATTGGTCTGCATAGTCTATTCTTAACACTTCGCGGCTGTTGAAGCCGATGGGGCGTTTGTCGAAGAAGGCCCTACCCCGTTTTACTCCATCGACTGTCATGGGATATATGGTGCAGCGCACCTCAATATGGTCAACATCGATACCTAACTGTCGCTTGAGCCAATAAGCCGCACGCTCGATGGGTGTGCACTCGATTGTCGGCTCGCCCAATTCAAGTACTATATTACAGTAATATGTAGAGAAAGGTCCTTTTTCAAATCGAGCATCAATACTTTCAACAGCCACATAAGGATACTTGCCACGCATATGAGCGGTGCCGGGGATGGAGTCCCACTGCTCATAGGTCTTTCCTTGGCATGACATAGGCAATAATAGAGCCAAAGGCTCATTGTCTAAATTTGTCGATGCATTGAAATGTATGGAAAAAATGAATGAAAAGAAAGAACTTTCATATTCCTCGTTAGTCGCCAATTGCATGGTCCAAAAAGGTACATTGAGCGTATCCATATCGGTATATAACACTCCCGAGCCGGCGACACCGGGCTGCGAGGAACGTGCAAAGAAGTTGCGCTGCATGTCGCTGACGCGGCACTCCCAATAGACCACGCCACCGAGCCACAAGGCATACAGGGCAGTTGCCACCGACATCACGACCACTGCCCCGCGACGCGGACTCGTGGAGCCGATCCACTCCGAGGTAATAATCATAATGAGCAGGATGCAACATATATGGCAAGGCCATAGAACACGATGAAACGATAGTAACAGTGCAGAGACAGCAATGTTGACAAGCGCTCCGGCAAGTAACGGTAGTGCTACTTTGTTGAGCTGTTTCAATCGCTCGGAGCCTCGGTATTTATGTGCATATATTGACCATAGTACGACTGAGGTCCACAGAGGCCATAATTGTTTAAGATAGTTTGTTAATAAGTACTTAAGGTTGCCTAAGTCAACGGCAACGGTTGCAATCTCAATACGATCGATAGTGCCCGATACTACACATACAGCCATACACACACCGGTGGCGATGATTACATAGCCGATACGGCGACGGGCTACGCTGCGTTCCATGAGCCACATTACACACAGAGCCACGCCCAGTGTGCCGGCAAAGCCTTCGTGAAGCAGTCCGGTGAGCGCCCCGGCAACGACCGCTATCCACAACCTCCGCTGCGAAAGAGTTGTTGCATCGCGCATCAAGTACAACACAGTGAGCATGCATATTGATGCCGGCACATAATTATACTGATAAGCCATCGACTGGAAGTTGTTATACCACGGCAGTGCGAGCCACAGAAGGGCTGGTCCCAGCGCTATCCAGCGCAACGATATGCGCGAGCGGTCGAGCCGCCCGGCTCGGTAAAGCAGCCACATAAGGACGCCGATAAGCGCCCCGGCAATGCCCATGCCCACCCAACGCGGACACATCTGCAGCGGGAATAGGACAGCATTAGCCAAGCGCCCGTTAACGTATATATAATGGTAGTAAATTGAACTCCATACCTGACTCCATGTAGTAATGGGGCTACCGTCACACACCCAAAAACAGCCGTTGTCAGTAACCTCCCGTGCGTAGCACAAGTCGTCGCTATAGCACCATGTGTTGCCCAGCCATCCAATGGCACCGATGGTGGTCAGCGCTATGGATATGTACAAGATAATTTTCTTACAATTAGTCGGCATGGTCAATTCTTAATACTTCTCGATTTTTGAAACCGATGGGCAGGTTGCCAAAGAATACCCTGCCTCGTTGCACACCATCGAC
>JBJEDD010000227.1:0-1878 GCA_051871715.1 Muribaculaceae bacterium
ACCCAAATATGCCACTATCGGCAACACCACTATCGTAAGCCTGCCGTTCAGCGGCGATACATATAGCCTCGACGTCATCATCAGCGATAACGCATTGACTATGAGTGAATATCTGACACTGAAAGCCGCAGCCGAGCCTGCTTTGGTCGATTTGTCATTACCGCGCTTTACCGCCGGATGCAATACCGACCTTATCAAGGTATACCCCGGACTGTATAACGCATCAATCAACAGCACCTTAGGTACAGTTGGCTTACCGATGAGTTATACCACAGAGGATGTCAAAGCGCTACAAAAAACAGCCTTCGTAGTTAATGAAGACGGTGCCGAAGGAGCAACCGTCACAGAAATTCATAACTCCGTGACAGCCGGTCCCGAAGACGAACTGAAAGAACCCATCTCGGTGGTTATCGACAAGCCCTTCAACTACGTGGTGCGCAACAACACCACCGGCACCATCGTATTCATCGGTCGCGTCAACAACCTCTAATCCACCCATCCCCACATACAACGACGGCGAGCGCCACCACGCTCGCCGTCAGTTTTATTTTATCAGTACCATAGTTAGATCGCGGCAGTTTACAAATAAATCTTTTCCCGCAAAATTGTTTTCAGCGCCATCATATATGACGGAAGTGGTCACGACCTGCTCACCAAGCAAATCTCTCAAAAAGACGAGATGCTTGGCATACTGCGGTGAATAGGTCTTGCCGGATTTAATCTCAAATGCTTGAATACTTCCATCGGGTAAGGCTCTCAACAAATCCACTTCACGCTTTGACTTATCCCTATAGAAAAAGTATCTTACAGAACTACCACGATTGAAGTCATACTTGATAAGGTCGTTGACTATCATATTCTCAAAAAGGTTACCACGAAGTGGGTGGAGAGCCATTTGGTCGATTGTACGAATGCCCAAAAGCCATGAAGCCAGACCACAATCGCAAAAATACAACTTAGGTGACTTGGTCAACTGTTTGCCAATATTTCGGTAGTAGGGTTGCAGTAAATGCACTACATATGATGCCTCCAAAATGCTCAGCCACGATTTTATAGTAGCGACACTAACACCAACCTCTACAGCCATTGATGAAGCATTGAACTCTTGACCAATGCGCCCGGCGCAGAGTCTCAAAAAAATCTGAAACGCATGTAAATCCTTGATATTTAACAATGAACGAAGGTCGCGCTCGATGTAGGTCGACAAGTAACTTGACATCATAATATCAACACCACGCAGATCCGTTCCCCACATAGCCGGGAAGCCGCCTCTAAGGATCAACTCATCGGTTGACACATCTGCATACTTACTTAGTATCTCGCTGATAGTTAAAGGTAGCAGTGTTAACACCGCAGTACGACCTGCCATTGACTGGGTTACTTTTTCCAACAAAGCAAAGTTACTACTTCCACTCACGACAAAGCGCCTGGAGCCACCACAGATACGATCTTCATCCACGGCAACTTGCAAGTACGAAAAAATCGGAGGCCAACGTTGTGCCTCATCAATAATTACGCCGTTGGGATATCGAGCGATAAAGCCCTTGGGATCGTTTTGAATAATATCCAACGTTGAATAATCTTCGAGGTTAACATACGGCATATCAGATAGATATGTACGACATAATGTAGTCTTACCCGACTGACGAGGTCCGGTAATAGTCACTGTCGGCAAGTAGCGCAATGCCTCAGCAAGGCTACTTTCCATATCCCTATGTATCAACTGATTATTCATAAATTGTCTAAATTTAAAGTTACACTTAAAATTTAGACAAAATTACTACTATTTTCTCACTATTGCAAATATTTTGACAATTTTCACCTTGTCTCGTCCTGAAAAAAGTTGACTCCAAATGAATCAAAAAAATGATTAAATTT
>JBJEDD010000228.1:0-7169 GCA_051871715.1 Muribaculaceae bacterium
AGCGCTTGCCGATCGAGTCTTTCTCGTCATAGTGAGTTGTGAAGTCAAACTTGAGTTCGTCAACGATTTCGCGAGCCTTCTCGGGCAGACCATCCTTGCGGACCAAGGGCATCACGGCACACTTGGTCGGTGCCAAGGCTGCCGGCAAGTGAAGCACTACGCGCGAGTCACCGCCCTCGAGGGCTTGCTCCTCGTAGGATGAGCACAGCACCGACAGGAACATGCGGTCAACACCGATAGAGGTCTCGATGACGTAGGGGGTGTACGATGCGTTCAATTCGGGGTCGAAGTATTGTATCTTCTTGCCGGAGTATTTCTCGTGTTGCGACAAGTCGAAGTCGGTACGCGAGTGAATACCTTCAACCTCCTTGAAGCCGAAGGGCATCTGGAACTCGATATCGGTGGCAGCGTTGGCATAGTGGGCGAGTTTCTCGTGGTCGTGGTAGCGATATTTCTCGTCGCCCAAGCCCAGCGCCTTGTGCCAACGCAGGCGCCATTCCTTCCAGTAAGCAAACCAGCGCATCTCATCGCCGGGGCGAACAAAGAATTGCATCTCCATCTGCTCGAACTCGCGCATTCTGAAGATGAATTGGCGAGCAACGATTTCGTTGCGGAATGCCTTGCCAATCTGTGCGATGCCGAAGGGGATGCGCATGCGCCCGGTCTTCTGCACATTGAGGTAGTTCACAAAGATACCTTGGGCGGTCTCAGGGCGCAAGTACACGGTCATCGAGCCGTCGGCGGTGGAGCCCATTTCGGTGCTGAACATCAGGTTGAACTGGCGCACATCGGTCCAGTTGCGGGTGCCCGAGATGGGGTCTACGATTTCCTCGTCAATGATGATGTTGCGCAGACCCTCGAGGTCGTTGGCATTCATAGCCTCGCTGAAGCGGGTGTGCACAGCCTCGCGATGCTTGATGTAATCCACCACACGCTGGTTGGTCTGCTTGAACATTTCCTCGTCGAAGGAGTCGCCGAAGCGCTTGCGAGCCTTCTCAACTTCTTTGTCGATTTTTTCGTCAATCTTGGCGATATGGTCCTCGATAAGGACATCGGCGCGATAGCGCTTCTTGGAGTCGCGGTTGTCAATCAACGGGTCATTGAATGCGTCGACGTGTCCCGACGCCTTCCATATTGTGGGGTGCATAAAGATGGCTGAGTCGATACCCACGATATTCTCGTGCAACAGGGTCATCGCCTCCCACCAGTAGCGCTTGATATTATTTTTCAGTTCGACACCATTCTGTCCGTAATCATATACTGCCGACAGACCGTCATAGATTTCGCTCGAGGGGAATACAAAACCGTATTCCTTGGCGTGAGCGATAATCTTCTTAAACACATCTTCTTGTTGTGCCATTGATTTATTGTTTATTTGTTGAATATTCGCTTTTAACGTGCAAATTTACTAATTCTCCGCCGATTATCAATAATCCACGCCCTCTTTTCACCATAATTAAGAATTATACCATCCTTATTCAATTTGATCTATTATATCCGTGATGCGACTAATGAGATAGAAAGGCAGATTTATGATCTGAAACGATTTCCCGGTAGGCGTGCTTACCGTATCAATTGACAATGGCTTGGACCACACCCTTATTGCAATATCTACATCTGTGTTATCCATAAACACTTGTAGCGAACGCAAATGAGCATTCGAGCATGTCTTAACCTCAATAGGATATATTCGTGAGTTATGTGTAATAACAAAATCCACCTCTGCACCATTATTAGGTCTTGCCCAGAATGAACGATGACTGCTCACTTTATCATCGAGCGTGAGCAGTTCTTGAGCAACTACCTGTTCGGCGATATGACCTCGCCACGTATCGACCATATCAATACTACCGATTATTTCTTTCCTTATTCCGGCTTGGTAATTGACCATACCGGTATCAAACCAAACCATTTTTGGCGCTCGCCGTGTCTCCGGTATTGCCGGTATCTTGGTCGACGATACCGGATAAATCAATTCAAGCAGCATAGCCTTCTCCAATAGTCTGAATGCCTCCGCAACCTCTCTTGATTTGTAGCCCGAATTAGCAAAGTTCCCCAATGTTATATTCTCGCCCGCAAACGCCCAACCATACGTCAACACAAAGCGTACCACATCTGTCAACTTGCTGCCTTTGACATATTTCTCCGTATCATCTTTATAACCCTGTATCAGTGTCTCATATATATCATCAAGCGCAAGGACATCACCGGTTTGCGCATATTTCTGCACTGCCTCCGGCATTCCACCTACTATTGCATATTGATTGAATTGGTACATTAGTTCGTTATGAAATGCCTCGGTATACTCCGCCTTGTCAGCAAGCACAGCGCTAAGGTCCATCCGACCTATCGCATCTATAAACTCACAAAACGAGCACGGACGCATCGCCATATATTGTACTCGTCCCACAGGAAAACTGGCTTTTACATCTACGATATTCTCCAATATACTTCCTGCTGCAATCACATACAAATCCGGCCTTTCCTCATAAAAATACCGTAACAGCGCAATTGCTTTTGCCGAATTTTGTATCTCATCTATAAATATCAGCGTTGTTCCCTCTTTGGGCGACTTACCCAAGCGGACAAACATCAATCTTACCAAGTCATTCAATGGTATTTCCATTTCAATCAGACGCAAATTCTCAGCTATCTCCATATTTACATAAAGATAATTGTCAAACTCGGCTCCGAACTGATTAACCACTGTCGTCTTGCCTACTTGTCGCGCACCTCTGAGTATCAGCGGTTTATGAACATCACTGCGCTTCCATGACTCTAATTTTGTTATGATTTTTCGCCTAAACATTTTCTTATTTTGTTTCAATTCAGGGGCAAAAATACAAAATTTTGTTCTATTTCAGGGGCAAAAAGTCAAAAAATTTGTCACAATTCAGGGGCAAAATTCTTTTTCAATAAACTAAATAAAAAAATTCCGCAGAAATATTTGCATATTTACAATTTATGTTGTAACTTTGCGGCGTCATTCTGAAATTACTAACCTTTTAAATCTATTACAATGAAAAACAACAGCGACGACAACAGAAAAAGCCCCGCAGGGCACAGCGGTCCTACAGGGCTTATTATCAGGAAACTAAGTATCGTATCAGAAGGGGAAGTTGATACCGAAGTTGACGGAGGCGTTGGAGTTCATCGGCGCAAACTGCTTGGTACATTCACCCATGGTGCGGTCCATACCGAGGAACATATCGAAGCCGGTGGTGTGGAGGTTGAGCATCCAACCGAAGCCCACACCATAGGTACCCATAGCGAGGTTCACGTCGGCAGAGAAGCACTTGACGGGGTGCACGTTAGCCGAGATGCGAGCCTCGGTCCAGGTGTACTTGCCGGCGAGGCGTGTGGTGCTGAGGAAGCCGAAGTGCAACTTGCGGTACATGGGCAGAGTGTAGTCAACACCCACGTTGATGGTGGCGTGGAGGGTGCGCGAACGCGAGCCGATGTTACCCATATCGGTGAGTTGGTACAAGTTCTCGAGGTCGTCGGTGAAGCGGTCCCATTCGTCCTCAAAGGAGTTGGGGGCATCACCATTGGCGCTGAACACATAGGCATCGGTCTCGATGGTGCGGTCGCCGTTGGTCGAGGCGTGCTTGGTGTCGGAGAAGTTGATAAAGCCAAGGTCGAGGGCAGCAAGCGAGAAGGTGAAGTCGCGCCACTGGTACTCGGCACCGAGGTCAAAGGCTACACCGAAACCGTTGGGACCGAAGGAGTCCTCGCCGTCGAAGTTACATGACGATACGTATTCACGCCCCGAGGTCTCGCTTATCTTGTGCTCATACTGGAAACTGCCCATATTGGCATAGATATCTGCGTTGGTGGTAGCAATCCACGAGTCGGTACCCAACTCAAGATGCGCATTATTGAAGTAGGCATCAAAATTAGCCATACCGATGAGGAACTTGAGATTTGCACCTACACGCAAGCCGGGGAGAGCCTTGATTTCGTGTGAGTGTCCCAGAGCCACCTCGGCATAGCCATAGGCGCTTGCCGACAAATCGCGAATGTCGTAGGTGCGATTGGTGACACCTTCCTTGGCGAGAGAAATCAGTGAGCCGGGCACTGCAGCATTTACGTCGGCAACGGCATTAATCGACACGGTATTGTAGCCACCGAATGCCTTGAAGCCGGCACTGAGTACATTGACTTTGATGTTTGAACCGATGATGTTCTTGTCTTTGATACCCGACATCACCTCGTCGACCGACACCAGCGGGTTGGTGAAGAGCACGGTTTGACCATTGCGGTTGTAGATGATGCTCGACAGATTGAGCGAGCCGTTGACCGCTACGTTGAGGTCGCCCAGGGCTGGCATTGACACGAAGTTCCTGTCGTTGCCAAAGGCAGGATTCATCTGATAGCGATAGAGGTAGTTGTCGAGGAAGTAGCCCGAGTTGGTATTTTGAGCCGAAACGCCGACAGCGGCGCCACACAACATGGCGGCGATTGTATATTTAAATATTGCTTTCATTGCTTGGATAATTAAGTGTTACGGGCATTAAAGTTCCTTCTCATAGTAACCGCTCACGACTGCACGGACTTTCTTGAGGGTGATAGTCTGTGTCGGTGACAAGGCGGTATTGTCGGCTGAGCCGTCAACGCGAGCCTCAAAGACTACGCCATCGAGGTGTTGCACCTTGCCGGTCATCTTGATAGTCAAGGGCACATCGGTGGAGTTGGCTTCTACGCGGCTGCTGACAATCTCCACACCGGGGATGCGATTACCTTGCACGTCAATAGGCCAAGCAATCATCTCCACTGCCAAGGGACATTGGTTGGTGACGGTTGCGGTGAGCGACAACTGGGTGATGGTGATAGCGTCGACATCCTCGTCGTTCCAGCCATCCTCGGTCTCGGTATAGATGATTTTCGAACCTTCCTTCAGAGCCAAAGGTGCTACCAAGTCATAGGAGCCTTCGACTGCGGGGAGTGTGCGCCCCAGAGCAAAGTCGGTAACGTGCTGGGTAGGTATTTGCGGCTCGTTGAGGGTTATGCCGATTTGGTCGGGCATACCGGCACCGGTAGGCGATGACAACAAGTCGCTCAACGTGGTGAATTGCACGAATGTGAGTCCATCGGTATACTTGTCAGGGGCTGTTATATTGTCCATCGAGGGTGTCAGCACAAAGTTGTACTTGCCGGTCACGCCCTTGTTATGACCAATGGTGAAGGCGCCATTATCGGGAGAGAACGGCAGAGCGGCTGCTCCCTCGCGGATGGCTGTAAGTGTGATACCTGTGCTGCAATCGAGGGCATTGTCTGCCACGGGATTGTTCACCTGCAGATAAATCTGCGGATTGGCAAGAAGGATATTGGTGCCCTCGCAGTCGAGGAAGTCGGGAATATCGCTGAGGCTTACAGGGTCGATATCCATGCCATCGAGTTTGTAATTAACCACGCCGGTGAACGCTGTCGCTTCCAAGTCGCTCAGTGCATACTCGGTGCGGAAATGCAACGATGCAGGCAGTGTCTCGGTCAGCGACTCGGGGGTGATGCTCACATAGCCGCTAAGGATTTTGAACTCTCCATCGTAGGTAAAGTGATGCTTGGCATCAATGGTGGCACCTGCCGCATTGAAGTCAATTGCCGAGGCATGGATTGATATCGATGCATTGTAACCATCTGTAACGTATTCGTCGATGGTCCAATGTCCGGTGGCGGCATCGTAGGTGCCGCGCTCGGGCTGTGCTTCAAGTCCCTTGGGCATCTGAAGCACCAAGTCGTTGAATGTCACGCTCTTGATGCCCGAGGACACGTTGAGGGTCTTGAGCGTGATGGTGAAGGACACATTTGCCTTCACCGACTCCAACGAGACGATTGCGGCATCAACCTCGCCGGCATTGTAATGCACGTTGTCGCCCATCTCGGTAATCTCATAGGTGATGGTGCCCGTGGTCGGGTCAAACGAAGGTACGCGCATCCCGGTCGGCAACAACTGGTCGAGGTACGACTCCTTGGCAGGAAGCACCGGTGCCGGGGCTGTCACACGGTCGATAGTAATGGGATCGGAGGAGAAGGTGCCATTCTCGGTGAGAGCATACATCTCGACTCCGTCAATCACTACCGGCTGAATCTTGGAATCTTCGTCAAATGTAATGATATCCCCTAAGGTCACCACGTCGATATTGACGGGCAAAGTAAGGTTCTCCACCTTGATTTGTGTGGTTGTGTCAATGTCCGACAAGTCGTAATCGTCATTGACACATGCAGCCACTAATGATGCACATGCTATCATTAGCCCACCTTTAAAAAAATAATCTTTCATATCTACTTATATTGATTAATAATTGGCTATAGCACTTAATAGGCGCAAATTTAAACAAAATAATGTTAAGACAACAAGAGTTTTACATGTTTTAACCATTATTATGTGTAATATTTTCACTACCTTTGCCCATAATTACTTACCTCAACACCTAACTACATTTATATCAGCATGAAAGCACTACGCCTTCTTATCGCCGCCGCCCTTGTCGCGCCGGCTGTAACAAATGCCCAATCAGTCCCAACCGAGAACGAAGTTATCCTCCACGCTTGGACCTGGTCGCTCAACACCATCGCCGAGAATATGAAGAACATTGCCGACGCCGGCTACACTTATGTACAGACCTCGCCCGTGCAGACTTGCTTCGTCGGCGACAACGGCGGCCCAGCACTCTTCAGCGAGCCCGGCGACTCGGTGATGGGCAAATGGTACTTCTATTACCAACCCACCGACTGGAAAATCGGCAACTATATGCTCGGTACACGCGACGACTTCAAGAATATGTGCGACAGCGCCTATGCCTACGGCATCAAGGTCTTGGTTGACGTGCTTCCCAATCACACTGCCATCGACCACACTGCTGTCCTCCCCGGTCTCGACAACGCTGTGGGCGGACACGACAAACTCTTCCACGCCAATGGCTTGGTGGACATCACCGACTACAACGACCGCCTGCAATGCACCACAGGTATGATGGGTAAGTTGCCCGATGTCAATACCGAAAATCCCGACTTCCAATACTACTACCTGCAGTATGTCAACGACTTGATCAACCTCGGCGCCCGCGGCTTCCGCTACGACACCGCCAAACATATCGGCGTGCACTCCGACCCCGTTGACCCCCTCGCTACCGAAAATGATTTCTGGGACGTTGCCACCGGACGCAAGG
>JBJEDD010000229.1:0-1867 GCA_051871715.1 Muribaculaceae bacterium
TCATCGATGTAGCTTTTCATGTCGATGAGTGGGTTATCGGGATTGAAGGCGAGAGCGTTCTTTGATTGGTCGTCGTTGAGATAAATAGAGGCATTAATCTGGTATGTAGGAACGATAGTAGCGATGTAGAAATAAGCGCCTACTAAGCAAGCGACGATGCTGATTACGAACCACTTCCAATTGGCGAGGTAATCGAGCAAAAGTCCGGTAGTGTCAAGGGTTTCGTCAATAGACTTATTGTCGGTTGAAGGTTGATTCAGGTTGTCTTGAGCCATCACGTCTTAGTCTTTAGTAAGATTGATAATACCAATAATGAGTGAAGCGAGGGATGAAATACCACCGATGTAAGTAATAGTAGCGGCAACACCGGGGTTGAGTTGCCAAGCATTATTAGCCAAAGATTTGTTAGGAGCGACGTAAATAACGTCGTTTTGCTGGAGGGCGAAGTATGGTGAGAGGAGGAAATTCTTGTCGTGGATGTCAATTTTGTGAACCTCGCGAGTGCCGTCGCTGTTGGTGCGATAGAGGAGGATGTTCTCGCGGTCGCCCTTGATGTCGAGGTCACCGGCGAGTGCGATAGCTTCGAAGAAATTCATGCGCTCGTTGTGGCTCTGGTATATGCCGGGATTGCGGACAGCACCGGTAACGACGACGCGGAAGTTCATGAGTCGGACTTCGACTTTGGGTTGTTCCTTGACGTATTGAGGATAAATGATGTTGGTGATTTCTTGAGCGAGTTCAAGTTTGGTCTTACCGGCGGCGTTGATTGTACCGATGACGGGGAAGTAAATGGTGCCATCCTGGTTGATGAGGTAGTAGTCGGTAGAGACGTCAAGATTGTTGGAGTAAGTGGAGTTGGAGACTTGCAGGCGAGCAATCATGCCGTTTTCGGTGATATACATACCCTTGTTGAAGGGGACGACTGCTTGCATATCGGTGGCAGTAACCTCAATGTTGAGGAGGTCGCCCGGAGCGAGTGTGGGGTCGTTGAGGTGAGATGTTTGCGAGAGAATCTCAGATGGTATGGTCTGAGCATCAACGATATAAGGTACTTTCTCGGAAGCGTGACAGCTTGACAAAAGGACGATAGCACCCAGCGTGAGGATGGTATTTATAGACTTCATCTTGACGTATGCTTATTCAATTAGTTAATTTTTGCTATAATGTGGCGCAAAGATAGCCATTTTTTTGTTGACTTGCAAATAATTTAACAAAATGGGCGGTAAAAAAGTGGATAAAAATCCCCCGTTGCGTGAAGCAACGGGGGGTGAAGTCTTTACTGACCCAAATAGGATTTGAGAAGTTTGCTCTTTTGCCCTTTAAGACGGCGGATAGCCTTTTCCTTGATTTGTCGCACGCGTTCGCGAGTGAGCTCGAACTTAGCACCGATTTCCTCGAGTGTCATTTCTTGGCAACCGATGCCGAAGAACATCTTGAGGATTTCGCGTTCACGCTCATGGAGTTGACGGAGAGCTCGGTCGACCTCGTTAGAGAGGGACTCTTGGTTGAGAGTAGCATCAGCCATGGGGGAGTCCTCGTTTGTGAGAACATCGAGGAGGCTGTTGTCTTCACCTTCGACGAAAGGAGCGTCAACAGAGATGTGACGGCCGGAGACCTTGAGAGTGTCGGCGATTTTTTCTACCGGCACATCGAGGCGTTCGGCGAGTTCCTCGGGTGAAGGACGACGCTCGTTTTCTTGCTCGAATTTGGAGAGTTCCTTGCTGATTTTGTTAAGCGAGCCTACTTGATTGAGAGGAAGGCGCACGATGCGCGATTGCTCGGCAAGAGCTTGAAGGATAGATTGGCGGATCCACCATACGGCATAAGAGATAAACTTAAATCCACGCGTCTCGTCGAATTTTCTTGC
>JBJEDD010000230.1:0-1856 GCA_051871715.1 Muribaculaceae bacterium
TTTGTGAAAATTTTCGTACCTTTGTACCCAAATGTGCGCCGGCACCATTCGCCCCGCACTTAATCGTCAGAGTATTAACATTAAAACAACTTTTATAAACTTTTTACTATGGAAATCTCCCATATCGAACACATCGGCATCGCCGTGCCCTCTCTCGAAGAGGCTATCCCTTTCTACGAGAACATTCTCGGTCTCAAGTGTACAGCTATCGAAGAAGTCGCTGACCAAAAAGTTAAGACTGCTTTCTTCAAGGTAGGTCAAACCAAGATTGAGCTCCTCGAGGGTACCGCCGAGGACAGCGCTATCTCCAAGTTTATCGCCAACAATGGCGGCCGTGGTGGCATCCAGCACATGGCTTTCTGCATCGCCGACGGCGTCGCTAACGCCCTCGCCGAGGTCGAAGGCAAAGGCTGCCGCCTCATCGACAAGGCTCCCCGCCGTGGCGCCGAAGGCCTCAACATCGCTTTCCTTCACCCAAAGTCGACCGTAGGTACGCTCATCGAGCTCTGCGAAGACCCCAACAAGTAATCCCGTCTTTTTATTTCTAATTTGATATTCAATGAGCAACCAACTCGAAAAAATCAAACAGCTCATCGAGCTTCGCAACGAGGCTCGTTTAGGCGGTGGCGAAAAAGCCATCGAGAAGCAACACGAACGCGGAAAATACACCGCCCGCGAGCGCATTGCACAGTTACTCGACGAGGGTTCCTTTGAGGAACTCGACATGTTTGTGCGCCACCGTTGCCACAACTTCGGTCAAGAGAAAAAATCATACCCCGGCGACGGCGTCGTGACCGGCTACGGTACCATCGAAGGCCGTCTCGTCTACGTCTTCGCCCAGGACTTCACCGTTTTCGGCGGCTCACTCTCCGAGACCATGGCTCTCAAGATCTGCAAAGTCATGGATATGGCTATGAAGATGGGTGCGCCCGTCATCGGCCTTAACGACTCGGGCGGCGCTCGTATCCAAGAGGGTATCAACGCTCTCGCCGGATATGCCGAAATCTTCCAGCGCAACATCATGGCTTCGGGCGTCGTGCCCCAGATTTCTGCTATCCTCGGCCCCTGCGCCGGCGGTGCCGTGTACTCCCCCGCCCTCACCGACTTCACCATTATGGCTAAGGGCATCAGCTACATGTTCCTCACCGGTCCCAAGGTAGTTAAGACCGTCACCGGCGAAGACGTTTCGCAAGACGCTCTCGGTGGCGCCGAAGTACACTCTTCCAAGAGCGGCGTTTGCCACTTCGCTGCCGAGGATGGTGAGGACGCTATCAAGATTATCCGCAAACTCTTCGGCTACATTCCTCAGAACAACCTCGAAGAACCCCCGATGGTGCCTTGCGACGACCCCATCGACCGTCTCGAAGATTCTCTCAACGAGATTATCCCCGACTCTGCCAACCGTCCCTACGATATGTACGAGGTCATCGGCGCTATCGTCGACAACGGCGAATTCCTCGAGGTGCAACGCGACTACGCCAAGAACCTTATCGTCGGCTTCGCTCGCTTCAACGGTCAGTCCGTAGGCATCGTTGCCAACCAGCCCAAGTACCTCGCCGGCGTGCTCGACTCCAACGCTTCGCGCAAGGGCGCTCGCTTCGTCCGCTTCTGCGACGCTTTCAACATTCCTTTGGTTACTCTCGTTGACGTCCCCGGCTTCCTCCCCGGTACCGGTCAAGAATATAACGGCGTCATCCTCCACGGTGCCAAGTTGCTCTACGCCTACGGCGAAGCCACCGTGCCTAAGGTGACCGTTACTCTCCGCAAGAGCTACGGCGGATCCCACATCGTGATGAGCTGCAAGCAACTCCGCGGCGACATGAACTACGCTTGGCCTACCGCCGAAATCGCCGTTA
>JBJEDD010000231.1:0-7088 GCA_051871715.1 Muribaculaceae bacterium
GAACTGCTCTTTCAAGAATGAAAATCTTGCGTCCTAACCGATAGACGAATGGGCCGACATCTCTAAAAACTCAAAAAAGGAACGCTGCGGTTCGCTACGCCGAACCGGCTATGACTTGGAAATCAAGCGCCGAGCTTTGCAACGAGACGAGCCAATTTGCCCTTGAGGTTGGCTGCTTTGTTCTTGCTGATAGCCTTCTTGGAGGCGAGGCGATCGAGCATAGCAGATACAACGCTCAACTTTGCGGCTGCTTCGGTGGCATCGGTGAGTTTGCGCAAGTTGCGCACTGCGTTGCGAGCAGTCTTGGCATAGTAACGATTGTGCAAGCGACGACGGCTTGTTTGACGAATTCTCTTAATGGATGACTTATGGTTTGCCATTACTTTTCTTTCTTTGTTGGTTGTTATTTTATTAATTGTAGCCCATAGCAGAATCGAACTGCTCTTTCAAGAATGAAAATCTTGCGTCCTAACCGATAGACGAATGGGCCATAGGCGCGTTTTGCGGTGCAAAGTTACAAACTTTTTTCATTGTGACAAAATTATTTACCACTTTCCTCGCATTTTTTTCATTTTTCCCCCTGAAACCGCTACTATGCCGGCACGTGAAACATTTAGTGATTTGAGAGGTGATCGAGTCTGGCACGATGCATTTGTTCTTTAATGCCTCCATTTTGGAGGAAGTCAGCTTGAAGCCTCTCGATATAATTCCTGAGTAGCATATCAGCTTGATGAATAAGAGTGATTGCTATATTGCAGATTGTTTCATCGCTTCGCTCTACAATTGCTTTCCGATAAAATGCAGAGTCGTTGTGGCGAGCACATACGCGACGAGCCTGAATCGCTTTTTCCGTGTTTATGTCCCATAGAGACAGATCTCTGACCCTCAGGTAATCTTCATAATCCAGCAATAATTCTTGTAGGCTTGCCTTGGCAACAGTTAGAAGTTTAATTTCGCTTTCGACCGATGCTGTGCCATCCTCACATCCTTCGGCAATGTTCTGTCGTCCACTGCGGGCAGCATGTATCATCTGGTCAACAGTGCGGTCATTCGCCTTGAGATATTTGTGGGCGAAGTAATATGTAATATCATAGATACATTCCGCTTTCTGGAATGCAATCAAATCTCTATAATTACCTTTTTGCTGAAGGAATGTTTTTGCCATCGGGTTGTGATTGTTAATTATAGGGCATATAGGGCGTATAGGGCCTATAGTATTGATTATTGGTTCTTACAATTATTAAATCCTTGGTTGCAAAGGTACTAATTTTTTTGTCATTTTTTTTGACCGGGAATTATTGTCTGACGATGGATTTGTAACATTTTTGCAGCATTTTGGGTAGGTTGGTGGATTTTAGTCGTTAGTGCAAGCAAAATAGCGGGGCAATGCCACTCGGAAGGGGTTTTTGATTGCAAAATGACAGTGAAGTGATAAAGAATGTTAAATGCCGAAAAATAGTTGCGAAAAGTTATGTTTTATAACATAAAATGTTTGTACTTTTGTGCAGTGTTTTTCATGGTATTAGATTTAAGGTTAAAAGATTGCTCGTCGGGATGACGAGTAATTTTTTTGCCTTAATCGTTTTCAGGCGCTGTAGCGCCTATTTTTTTGCCAATACTTGGCGCAATCTCGCTAAAAACACCACGTTTGCGCCAACTTTCACCCACAAAACTTGGCGCAATCTCACTTTTTTTGTAACTTTGCGCCAAGGATAACTAAAATACTCCAAAAATGAGAGAAAAAATAGTCGGAAGGGAAGAACACATAGCGGCATTAGAGCGTTATGTCGCCGGCGATCGCTCGGAATTCATTGCTATCTATGGCCGCCGACGCGTGGGCAAGACCTTCTTGGTCAAGGAATTATTTGAGGATAGATTTTTCTTCAGAGTGACCGGAAGGGACAATGTGACGACCAAGGAGCAATTGGCAAACTTCAATTTTGCCCTGAACGAGCAGTTGGGCATCGAAACGCGAGCCGACAATTGGAGCGATGCTCTGTTGCTATTGCGCCGAGCAATTGAGGCTGCCGGCACCGACGACGCCAAGATTATATTCATCGACGAGTTACCGTGGTTTGACACTGCTCGCTCGGGCTTTGTCAGCGCATTGGAGCATTTTTGGAATGACTGGGCTAATTACCGCAATGACGTGAAAATCATCACCTGTGGCAGCGCCACCACATGGATGCTCAACAAGGTGATTAACGCTCACGGCGGCTTGCACAATCGCGCCACCCACACCATGCTCATCGAGCCGTTCTCGCTATTCGAGGCGGAGGCTTACTTCAAGAGTCGTGGCATGCGGTATGAGCGGCTTGAAATCATCTCGGCTTATATGGCTGTAGGCGGCGTTGCTTATTATCTGTCTCTTTTTGAGCCGAATATGAGCGTCGCGCAGAACATCAATCGACTGTGCTTCTCGCGTAGCGGCGAATTGGTCAATGAATTCGACCGACTGTTCAAATCGCTGTTCAGGAACACCGATAACTATGTAAGTATTGTTGAAGCCCTCAAAAACAAGGGCGCCGGAATGACTCGTGGTGAAATTCTCGAAGCCACACGCCTCACAAACAACGGCAATTTCAGCAATATACTTGCCGAGTTGGAGCAGTGCGATTTTATCCGCAGTTACAAACCCTTTGGCAAGACCAAGAAGGAGCGAATGTATCAACTCATCGACCCTTTCTGCCTTTTCTACTTCAAATTTATGCGCAACAACCTCCCTCAACTCGACAACTACTGGATGGCGATGCAATCGACTCCGGCATATACCTCGTGGTGCGGGCATGCCTTCGAGATTGTGTGCCTGCACCACATCAACGAGATTGTGCGGGCTTTGGGTATTGATGGGAGCATCAACGAGCCGTGCTCATGGGTATACCGACCATCAAAAGCCGAGGCTGAGCAAGGCGCTCGTGGCGCCCAAATCGATTTGCTCATCGACCGCTCGGACCGTTGCATCTCGGTGTGCGAGATTAAGTTCTCGACCGGCGAATACGAAATCACCCGTGAATACAACTCAACAATGCAGCACAAATTGCAGGTTTTCAAGCAAGTAACCGGTACTCGCAAGACCTTGTTACCCACGTTCATCACCCCCGAAGGCTTATATAATAATATGTATGCACGCAATATGAGCCGCCAAGTCGTCGGTGATGACTTATTTGTGATGCGTCGTAGATAGATTTTTTGTACCTTTGCACGATAATTGATTATGGAAATGGAAAAAACGACAAATATATGGGCGCGAGTGGGGCAATGGCTCCGCCGCCCGCAGGTGTGGGGCTTCGCCGTGTCGGTGGCAGTGATAGCCATCGTGTCGATAGCCTTCTTCTATCCCGACAACTTTGATGGCAACAGCCTGCGCCAGGCTGATATGATGCAGGGCGCCGCCAATGGTCACGAGGGCGTGGTGTACGAGCAGCAGACCGGCGAGAAGGCGCTGTGGACCAACTCGCTGTTCAGCGGCATGCCCGCCTACCAGATTTCGCCCTCTTACCCCTCCAACAGCCTATTTACTTGGCTCAACGATGTGTATGGCTTGTGGCTGCCGGCACCATCCAACTTGCTATTCATGATGATGCTCGGCTTCCTCATCCTCATGTTTGCCATGGGCATGCAGTGGTACTATGCCCTCATCGGCTCGCTGGCGTGGGGCTTCTCGTCCTACTTTGTCATCATCATCGGCGCCGGGCACATCTGGAAGTTTGTCACCCTGTGCTACATACCGCCCACGATAGCGGGCTTGGTGCTCGCTTATCGCGGCAAATACCTTGCCGGTGGTGCTCTCACCGCCCTCTTTGCCACGCTCCAACTCAATGCCAACCACCCGCAGATGTCCTACTACTTTGCCTGGGTGATGGCGGCATTGGTCATCGCCTGGCTCGTGGAGGCGGTGCGGAAAGGTCAGATGCGTCGCTGGCTCATCGCCTCGGCTGTGGTCCTCGGCGCCGGAACCTTGGCTATTTGTGCCAACCTCCCCTCGATATACCATACCTATGAATACAGCAAGGAGACTAAGCGTGCCGACAGCGAATTGACCCCGCTGACCACTGCTACCGCCGAGCCGACATCGCGCCCCACCGGTGGCATGCCCTACGACCAGATTGTGGGCTGGAGTTACGGCAAGTCGGAGTCGTTCTCGCTCCTCATCCCCAATATCAAAGGCGGCGCATCTGCCAAGCCCATCGCCGGGCAGATGGCTTACTATAGCCTCAATTACCTCGACGAGGCGCGTCCCTACGACAACACCGCCGCCGCGACACTGCTTAACTACATGCCCCAGTACTACAACGACTCGGAGGGCACCAATGGCCCGGTGTATGTGGGCGCCGCCGTGTGCTTGCTCTTCCTCATTGGCTGCTTCATCATCAAGGGTCCCGTCAAGTGGGCGCTCGTGGTTGTCACCATCCTGTCGCTGCTGCTGTCGTGGGGCAGAAATATGGAGTGGCTCACCGACATATTTATATATAATGTGCCGTTGTACAACAAATTCCGCGCTGTCGAGAGTATCTTGGTGATTGCCGAGTTCACCATGCCGTTGCTGGCTATCATGGCATTGCACCGCCTGCTGAGCGACCGCCAAGTCATCTTCACCTACCGCCGCCACATCATCGCCGCTACCGCCATCTGTGGCGTGCTGTGCCTCGCGGCATGGCTCGTCCCCTCGATTTACGGTGACGCGGTCACCGCTTCCGATGCCGAGATGTCTCTCAACCTCGCCGGGCAATATGAGCAATATGCCATGCAGAGCGGCTACTCGGCTGCCGAGGCTCAGCAATTGGCTTATCAAGTGTCGCTCGCCAATCCCGACAACCTCAGCGCTGTGGAGGCGTTGCGCTATGGTCTCACCCGCGCCGACGGCTTGCGCTCCTTGCTCTTTGTTTTGGTCGTTGCCGGCGCCCTCCTGGGCTTCTATCGCGGCTGGTGCAAGCGCTATACCGCTGTCGCAATCGTCGGCATTGCCATCCTCATTGACCTCTTCGCCGTCGACAAGCGTTATGTCGACAGCGAGAGTTTTGTCGAGGTGACCACAACCACTGCCGATTTCACCCCCGATGCTATTGACAACCTCATCCTCACCGACACCGCATACTACCGCGTGCTCGACATCCCCGGCTTTGCGCGCCCCGACCGCTCCTACTTCCACCACTGCATCGGAGGCTATCATGCCGCCAAGTTGCGCCGATACGAGGACCTCATCCAGCGCCAACTCAACTATGCCACATCCTACGGCTACCTGCCCGAGTTGCGCATCGACAGCATCGCCGACCAATACACCGGCGAGGAACGCCAAGTGGTAGACCGCTTGCTTGCCTCCTACCGCGTGCTTGATATGCTCAATGCTCGCTACATCATCACCGGCGAGCAAGGTGCTCCCGTGCTCCTCAACCCCGATGCCCTGGGCAATGCCTGGCTCGTCGACACCATCACCTATGTCGATAATGCCGATGCCGAGATGGCTGCCCTGAACACCCTCGACCCGGCAAGCGAGGCTGTCGCCGACCGTCGCTTTGCCTCGGTGCTCGGCACGCAATATGCTCCGCTCGACTCCTCAGCCACCATCACGTTGACTTCTTACTCGCCCAACCGCCTGCGCTACCACAGCCACAGCGGCACCGATGCCATCGCGGTATTCTCCGAGGTATACTACCCCCACGGCTGGCATGCCACCATCGATGGCGCCGAGGTGCCGGTGGGACGAGTCAACTATCTGCTCCGCGCCATTGCCTTGCCTGCCGGCGACCACGAGGTGGAGTTGCGCTTTGACCCGCAGTCGCTGCACACCACGGGAACCGTTGCCACCATTGCCATCATACTCATCTATTTATTAGCGCTCCTCGCGATAGCCGACCCGCTGCGCCATGCTGCCTCGCACGCTTAAACGACTGCGCCACCGCCGCGGGTTCGGCATACATTCGCCGTGGGCTTACACCTTCGTGCGCGAGGTGTTGTGCCCTCGGCGCGGCTATGCCTACTATGCCTACCGCGGCTTGCCACGCCTCCATGGGCATATCAACGAGCGTCTGCTCTTCCGTTTGATAGTCGCTCTACAGCCTGCGAGTGTGGCTGTCGTCGGTGCTACCGAGAGCCGCTTGGGGGCGGTACGCGCTATTGTCGCGGCTGCTTGCCCGGGCTGTGCCATCGTCGATAGCAATGCCGACCTACTGGTGTGCTTCGGGCGCCAAGCCCCTGCTGTTCATGGGCAACACGCCATATATGTCGACCGCCGAAACCCCGCCGTGGGACACATCTCGTCGGTTCAACGCGGCACCCTCTTCCGCAGCCGCCACTGCGCCATTTTCATCGCTCGCGATGCCGATTTCTCATGTATCGATGTGCCGCTTTAGTCGCTCAATGCTTGATATTTTGCCATTTTTTTCGAAATTTCCTTATATTATGTACTAATTAATGTTAAATTTCTTATTAATTTGTACTATTTGTTAAATATTTATGTAACTTTGCGCTAAACAAAGGTACAAACAAACATTCATTATTATGCAGACCATCGATAATCTCGACCGAAAGATTTTGCAAATCATCATGCGCAACGCGCGTATCCCGTCCAAGGACGTAGCCGTGGCATGTGGGGTTTCACGAGCAGCCATTCACCAGCGCATCCAGCGCCTCATCGAGTTGGATGTCATCACAGGCTCAGGCTACACTGTCAACCCTAAAGTCCTGGGATACACCACTTGCACATATATCGGTGTCAACCTCGAGCGCGGCGCTATGTATCGCGACGTGGTCCCCGAGTTGGAGAAAATTCCCGAGATTGTCGAGTGTCACTTCACCACCGGTCCCTACACTATGCTCATCAAGTTGTATGCTCGCGACAATGAGCAACTTATGGACTTGCTCAACAACAAGATACAGATGATTCCGGGCGTCACCGGCACCGAGACCCTCATCTCCCTCGACCAGTCTATCGACCGCACCATCCCCACCAATGACCCCAAAGTGCGATAAAGCAATTATCCCATATAGGGCTACTAAGCCCATAAAGTGACGTTTTGATTAGTATAGTAAAGGAGGGGCTGTCTAACAACCAAAGTTAGGCAGTCTCTCTTTTATACACAAAATCTGAA
>JBJEDD010000232.1:0-7018 GCA_051871715.1 Muribaculaceae bacterium
GAAATTTAATCATTTTTTTGATTCATTTGGAGTCAACTTTTTTCAGGACGAGACATATATGTTTAAGTGATAAATAAGCGGGTTACAGCCTACAAATTTACTAACAATCTGCAATTCAACCAAATTTAACACCTTATTCCGTCGCTTTTTTAACCTTTTTTGTTGAGAATGACTCGTAAAGCACAATTTAACTCTATTTTTTATCATAAATCGCCGAAAAGTCGCTACCTTTGTCGTCGTTTTAACGCGAAGTATAGCATTTGAGGAAGATACTCCTATATATCGCCACGCTGATCGCCGCGCCACAGATTGTCGCGGCATTGGTGTCGTCGGCTCAGGAAGATGTGCCGGCAGTGCTTGATATATCCCTCCCTGCCGATACTGTCGTCGCTCGCGACACCCTGCGCCTCGACTCGGTGCCGGCTGATAGTTTGCCACCGATAGTCGCTCATGTTGATACTTTTGTGCCCCGTGCCCGTCCAGTGCTCTCCAATGTCGACTTGGAGGCGCCGGTCAACTTCTCGTCTTCCGACTCTATGGTCATTATTCGCCGCGACTCGGCGTTTATGTATGGCAGTAGCAATGTCACCTATGGCGACATCAAATTGGAGAGCGCCAATATTGAACTTGACCTGCGCGACAACACAGTGTATGCCACCGGCGTGCCCGACTCGGTGGGTGATATCCAAGGTTCTCCCATTTTCACCGAGGGTGGCACCAATTACGAGGCGGCTACCATGCGCTACAACTTCCGCTCGCGCAGGGGCTTCATCAATAATGTAGTCACCCAGCAGGGCGAGGGCTTTCTCAGCGGTGGTACTACCAAGCGCGACTACGATGGCAACTTCTATATCCTCAACGGTCGCTACACCACTTGCTCCGATACCGAGTGCCCCCACTTCTATTTCAACATCTCCAAGGGCAAGATGTATCCCGGCAAGAGCGTGGTCACCGGACCGGCATGGATGGTCCTCGCGGGCTTGCCATTGCCTATCGCTGTGCCGTTTGGCTACTTCCCCTTCACCGACAAGTATTCTTCGGGCGTGATTTTCCCGACTTTCGGCGACGATTATCAGCGTGGTTTCTATCTGCGCGATGGAGGATATTACTTTGCCATCAACGACAACATAGACCTCGCCCTCACCGGCGAGATTTACACCAAGGGCTCGTGGGGCTTGTCGGCGCAGTCGACCTACGCTCGCCGTTACAAGTACTCGGGTACATTCAATATGTCCTATCTCAAGTCGATTTATGGTGAGAAGGGCTCGCCCGACTATTCGGTGCAGACCAACTTCCAATTGCTGTGGAGCCATAGCCAAGACTCCAAGGCTAATCCCAATATGAGCCTCTCGGCAAGCGTCAACTTCACCACTGCCGGCTACTCGCGCAACGACCTCAACTCCTACTACTCAAGCGCTTTCACCGAGAACACCAAGAGTTCGACGGTCAATATGACTTATCGCTTCCCGGGCACCAAGTGGTCGCTATCTACCACCATGAATGTGTCTCAGCGCACCTCCGACTCTACGCTTACCGTGTCATTTCCCAACTTTACCCTCACCCTCGGGCAGGTAAATCCTTTCAAGCGCAAGCGCAAAGTGGGTGACGAAAAATGGTACGAAAAAATTAAATTGAGTTATACGGGTCAGTTCCAAAACTCGCTCACTGCCAAGCAGAACGAATTCTTTCATAAGAGCCTCATAAAGGATTGGCGCAACGGTATGCGTCACAACATCCCTATCTCGGCAACATTTAATGCCTTCAATGTGCTCAACATCACGCCGAGTGTTACATTTACTGACCGTATGTACACGTCCAAGGTGCGCCGCCAGTGGGACCCCAATGCCGCCGCCGAGGTGTGTGACACCACGTATAGTCTATATAACGTCTACGACTTTTCGGCTTCTATCTCCTTGGATACCAAGATTTATGGCTTCTGGCGTCCGGTAGGCTTCCTCGCCAAGAAGGTCAAGATGATACGCCACGTCATCACCCCGACCATTTCATTTTCGGGCGCGCCCGACTTCGGCTCCTCGTTCTTCGGTTACTATGGTCAATATGAGTATCCCAATGCCAATGGCGAGATGCAGGTGAAACGATACAGTTACTTCCCCAATGCGCTATATGGCGTACCTGCCCAGGGACGATCGGGAGTCCTCTCTTACTCCATCGCCAACAACCTCGAGATGAAGGTTAATACAGACGACTCTATTGGTGAGAAAAAGGTATCGCTTATCGAGAATTTTACCATCTCGCAGAGTTATAACTTCGCTGCCGACTCGCTCAACTGGTCCAATATCAACACCTCGTTGATGCTGCGCGTGTGCAAGGGCTTCAACCTCAATCTCTCGGCTGTGTGGGATGTGTATACCTACCAACTCAATGAAGCCGGCAACCCGGTGCGTGTGAATATCCCGCGCTGGAAGGCAGGCAAGGGTATAGGCCGACTCTCAAGCACCGGTACCTCGTTCTCTTATACCTTCAACAACGATACCTTCCGTCGCAAGGACAAGAAAGATGCGCCAGCCGGCAATCAAGGACAGCAGAGACAACCCGCGGGCGGTCCACCCGACGAGGGTGAAGACCCCACCGGGCATGGACACAACTCGGGCGGTGATTACGACCTCGACTCCGACGGATATGTCCGTTGGTCAGTCCCGTGGAGCCTATCGGTCAACTACTCCTTTGCCTATGCCTATGGCACTTTCAATAAAGAAAAAATGGAGTATAACTCGCGCATTACGCAGAATTTGAGCCTCTCGGGCAATATTAAACCTACGCCCAACTGGGCTTTCTCGTTCACGGCATCGTACAACTTCGATACCCACAAATTGGCGTATATGAACTGCAACGTGTCGCGCGACCTCCACTGCTTCACTATGCGAGCCAGTTTCGTGCCCGTCGGTCCGTACAAGAGTTATTCGTTCAGCATCTCCGTCAAATCCGCCATGCTCAGCGACCTCAAGTACGACAAGCGCTCCTCAGTCTCCAACGGCGTCTCCTGGTACTAACAATAAAATATATTGTTGATTTCCTTTACAAATTTCGGAAATTATAACTATCTTTGCACTCAAACGATATTGTATGGCAACGAGCGCAGTAAATAATATGGGAATAACTCGATTTAAGACCGACTCTATGAGTAGGGTCGGTGAGGTGGTCGTGCCAAATAACTCAAATCGAAAGCCCGACAAAATTGTTATTGAATATGTGATGACTGCTATTATCGAATTTGCTCGTCATCATGCTATTTCAATTAAAGAGGCAAGCAATTACCTTAACCAATATAAAGGAATTTCTTTCTTAACTGAATTTTACGACGTCGAGCATACACTATCGTTCAATGATTGTGTATCTGACCTCACGATCGTATGTATGAATAACGGAGGCTCCCTAAGATGATACTATACCACGGCTCAAATATTACTATTGATGCCATAGATTTGGATAAATGTCGCCCATTCAAGGATTTTGGTAAAGGTTTTTATCTTACCGATATTAAAGAACAGGCACAACGCATGGCTGAAAGAACTGTCAGAATGTTCGATGGTACTCCTACTATCACCTCATTTGAGTTTAGTATTGAAGAAGCTCAAGCACAGGGCCTCAGTATCAAAATTTTTGAGTCGCCCGATAAAGAATGGGCAAAATTTGTGATGTGTAACAGAAATGTTGACATTCCACAGCCGACTCATGGCTTTGACATCGTTATTGGTCCTGTTGCCGATGATACCATTGCTCGCCTATTACGTATGTTTACCGAGCATTTTATTGACGAGGACCAGTTGCTGCGCGAATTGACATTTTCAAAGGTTACGTCACAATTTTTCTTCCATACCACAGCAGCCATAAAACTTTTAAGGAAACTATGAACTATAGAAATGCGAGATATTTATTTGAGGGTATTTCAGCTGATGTCGTGAGGTATCTTGTCGAAAAGAATGGACTGTCTTTGGAAGAGGCAATTTTTGCTTTTCATAATTCTAAAACATTCTCATTTCTTGAGGATTTTGAAACAGGATTATATGTCGAAAGTTCAGCATATGTCTATCAAATGTTACTCGCGGAATTGAAGTACGGCAAAATCCAACAATAAAAAAAATCTTAAATGCTGAGACGGGTGCCTGTGTGTCAAGAAAAAGTTGTAAATTTGTGGAAAAATTAGGACAATGAGCAAGACAGTATTCATCACGGGTGGCGCCTCGGGCATTGGAGCGGCAGCAGTCCGCGCATTTGCCGCTGAGGGCTGGCGCGTCACATTCATGGATATTCATCGCAATGAGGCGCGTGAACTCATCAGCAGCATCGACTCTCCCGAGCCGGTGTGCTTCTTTGAAGGCTCTACCACGCGCCGCGGCGACCTCGAGGCAGCACTCGAACTCGCTGCCGACGATGCCGGTGGCATCGATGCCCTCTTTGCCAACGCCGGTATTCACCGCAAGAATACAATCATCGATATACGTCCCGAGGACCTCACCGAGATTATTGACACCAACATTGTGGGGACCGTCAACACCATCCAGGTGGCTATTCCCTACCTGGCGAATGCCTCGACCGGCTCCTCGGCTATCGTCATCAATGCCAGCGACCAATCAACTGTGGGCAAGGCAGGCAACTGTGGCTACGGCATCACCAAGGGAGCCCTCGGGCAACTCGCCAAGAGCGCTGCCATCGACCTCGCTCACCTCGGCATCCGTGTCAATGCCGTGTGCCCCTCAACTATTGATACTCCCTTGATGCAACGTGCGTTGGCTACTGCCGCCGGCAATCGCGACGACCAAGTCGCTCGCTTGCGTCGCGAGGAGGATGCGCTATTCCTGCGCGGCTCGGTGGGGCGTCCCGAAGAAGTTGCCGCCATGGTCGTTTTCCTCGCCTCCGACGCTGCCTCTTTCTGCACCGGCGGACTTTATCCCGTCGATGGCGGATATACTGCTATGTAACGCTTAAATGCCTATGATTGAACGAATTGTACTCATTGATAACGCCGATCCACTCAACTTCTACGGTGTCAACAACTGCAACATGTTGCTGATACGTAGCCTGTTCCCCAAGTTGCGCATTGCCGCTCGCGGCTCTGTCATCAAGGTGATAGGCGAGGAAAGCGAGACTGCCGCCTTCGAGGCTAAAATTAAGGAACTCGAGGACTACGCTGCCACGCACAACACTCTCACCGAGGATGTTATCCTCGACATCGTCAAGGGTGACGCTCCTCGCGAAATCAAGAAAGACAGCGTCATCATTTACGGCATCAACGGCAAGCCCATCCAGGGGCGCACACCCAATCAGCAATTGCTCGTTGAGTGCTTCAGTAACAACGACCTCACCTTTGCCCTCGGTCCTGCCGGTACGGGTAAAACATACATTGCTATCGCCCTCGCAGTGCGTGCCCTCAAAAACAAGGAGGTGCGCAAAATCATCCTCTCGCGTCCGGCTGTTGAGGCAGGCGAGAAGTTGGGCTTTCTTCCCGGCGACATGAAGGACAAGATTGACCCCTATTTGCAGCCCCTGTATGATGCCCTCGAGGATATGATTCCGCCCATCAAGTTGCGCGAATATATGGAGTCGAAGGTGATACAAATCGCTCCATTGGCATTTATGCGCGGTCGCACCCTCAACGATGCTGTTGTGGTGCTCGACGAGGCTCAAAACACCACAACGCATCAGATCAAGATGTTCCTCACCCGCCTGGGTATGAACGCCAAGATGATTATTACCGGCGACGTCACGCAGATAGACCTTCCCCGCTCAACCGCCTCGGGATTGGTGCGAGCACTCAAGGTGCTCGACGGTGTCCCCGGCATCGGGCGCGTCGACTTCGGCAAGAAAGATATCGTGCGTCACGCGCTGGTGCAACGCATTGTCGAGGCTTACGAGCGTGCCGAGGCTGCCGAGGCTCAGCAACAAACCCCTCAAGAATAATCCAACTTTTATTAACATTCCACCAATATGCAACAGACTCTTACTTCCACCGATTTTCAACTTCCCGAACAGCGCAGTGTGTATCATGGCAAGGTACGCGATGTCTACGACATCAACGATGACACCCTGGTGATGGTCGCCACCGACCGCATCTCGGCTTTTGACGTTGTCCTCCCCAAGGGTATCCCCTTCAAGGGTCAGGTGCTCAACCAGATTGCCGCATACTTCCTCGATGCTACAGCCGCCGAGGTCCCCAACTGGAAAATCGCCACTCCCGACCCCATGGTCACCGTGGGGCGTCGCTGCGAGGGCTATCGCGTCGAGATGATTATCCGTGGATACCTTGCCGGCAGCGCCTGGCGTGATTATGCCGCCGGTGCTCGCTCAATATGTGGTGTGCCTCTGCCCGAGGGTCTCAAGGAAAATCAGCGCCTGCCTCAACCCATCATCACTCCTACCACCAAGGCTGAAGCCGGACACGACCTCAATATCTCGCGTGAGGAGATTATCGCTCAAGGCATCGTCCCCGCCGACGAGTATGCCGTTATGGAGGACTATACTCGCCGCCTCTTTGAGATTGGTACTCGCATGGCTGCCGAGAAGGGACTCATCCTCGTCGACACCAAGTATGAGTTTGGTAAATATAACGGTCAAGTGGTGCTCATCGATGAAATCCACACCCCCGACTCGTCGCGCTACTTCTATGCCGAGGGATATGCCGAGCGCCTTGCCGCCAATCAGCCCCAGCGTCAACTCTCCAAGGAGTTTGTGCGTCAATGGCTTATGGAGAACGGCTTTATGGGTCGCCCCGGCGATGTCGTGCCCGAGATGACCGACGAAATCTGCACCTCCATCTCCAACCGCTATATCGAACTGTACGAGCACATCACCGGCAACAAGTTTGTGCCCGCTACTGCTGACAACCTCGAGCGTCGCATTAAGAATAACATCCTCGACTGCCTCTCCACTCTCGGTTGCTGAGTATGAGCCGCCCCGAAGACATCACCCCCTACGACCACTCCCGTGGCAAGACCGAGCAGGTGCGCGAGATGTTTGACAACATCGCTCCCGCCTACGACCGCCTCAACCGCGCCATGAG
>JBJEDD010000233.1:0-6955 GCA_051871715.1 Muribaculaceae bacterium
GTGTTGGTCATTAGCCGCCATGATGAGCCGGAGGAAGCAGTGCAAGAGCCTGAGACTGAGGTGACTGACGAGGTGGCACCAGAGCAAGTAGCCACACCGACTCTTGATGCCGAGGCGTCGTATTTCTTGGTGGTAGCCTCGCTTGCATCGCAAGAGGAAGCACAGAAGTTTGTCAATAACAGTACAATAAACTTAGGCATACTCCCCGCCGGGCCATATTACCGCATATATGCCGCATCCGGCACTACAGCCGATGAGGTGTTGAAAGCCAAGCAAGGCGACATCGCCGAGCGCTACCCCGATGCGTGGGTGTGCCGTCGATAATCGCCTATGGAAACATTACACGAACTTTTATTACGCCGTCACTCGATACGCCGCTATGAGGACAAGCCCATCAGCGCCGACGATGTGACTACAATCCTGCAGGCAGCGCTGTTGGCGCCGTCGTCCAAGAGCGTGCGCCCCTGGCAATTTGTCGTCGTTGATGACAAGGATATGCTGGCACGCCTCGCCGAGTGCAAGGCAAACGGCAACCGCCCCATTGCGGCATGTAGCCTCGCCGTGGTGGTGTGTGCCACCCCCGAAAAGACCGATATGCACATCGAGGATATGAGCATCGCCGCTGCATATATGCAACTGCAAGCCACCGCCTTAGGGCTTGGCGCATGCTGGATACAGGTGCGCAACCGCTTCACAGCCGACGGGCATGATGCCGAGGACGTGGTGCGCGAGTTGCTGGGTATCCCCCACGACTATATCGTGGAGTGCATAGTCACCATCGGCCACCCCAATGAGGAGCGCCGTCCTGTCGACCCCGAGAAGTTGTTGTGGGAGAAGGTGCATCTGCAGAAGTGGATCGCAGAGGAGTAAGACATTGAAAGACAACCCGGTAATATCGATAGTGGGTGCAGGTAATGTTGCCGGGCACCTTGCTGTGGCAATAAAGGCGAGCGGCGCGAGCATCGCCCAAGTGTCGGCGCGTAGCATCGAGTCGGCAGACCGCTTGGCTCAGTGCGTGGGAGCCCGTGCTGTGGAGTTGTCGCAGATGAGCACCGACGTGGATATGGTGCTGATAGCCGTAACAGACCGCGCAGTGGCTGATGTCGCGGCAATGTTGCCACCGGGGCGAGCCATCGTGGCTCACACCTCGGGGAGTATCCCCTTGGAGCGCATAGCCACCGATGGGCGACGCGCAGCGGTGCTATATCCGTTGCAGTCGTTCTCGCGCGATGTGGCTGTAGATGTGTCGCAGGTCCCGTTTTTCACCGAGGCGACCGATGAGGCGACCCTGGCGCGAGTGGATGCCATTGCGCGACGGCTCAGCGAGCATGTTTACCATGCCGACTCGGCTCGACGCCGCCACTTGCACATTGCCGGTGTGTTGGCGGGAAACTTCCCCGTGTATCTATTGGAGATGGCGAGGTGCACCCTCGCCGAGGCGGGCTATCCCCTCGAGGTGGTGAAGCCATTGATGGAGGCGGTGACTGCCAAGGCTTTTGCTGTAGGACCGCACGATGCGCTCACCGGTCCGGCACGCCGTGGCGATGTGGCTGTGACGCGATTGCAAGCCGAGGCTCTGCCCCCGGCTCATCGCGCTATATATGAAGCATTTACACAAGCAATTATAGACGAATACAGTGAGTAAATTTAATTACCCGATTGAAAAAATACGTGGCATCGCCTTTGATGTAGATGGCGTGCTATCGCCCACGGTGGTGCCACTCGGCGATGACGGCATACCGCGTCGCATGGCAAACCTCAAGGATGGCTATGCCATAGTGCAGGCAGTGAAGCAAGGATTGCATATCGCCATAATCACCGGCGCGGTGGCTCCGGGCCTTGCCGAGCGTTTTGCTATGTGCGGAGTTACGGATTTTTATTGCGGACGGCTTGACAAACTCGATGTGCTGCGCGAGTGGATGGCTAAGTATGATTTGCAGCCCGAGGAAGTTGCCTTTGTGGGTGACGATGTGCCGGATGTGGCGCCGATGCGCTATGTGGGCTTGGGTGTGGCGCCTCGCGATGCCTCGCGTGATGCCCTCGCTGCCGCCGACTATGTCGCTGAGGCGTGTGGCGGTCATGGCGTGGGCCGCGAACTGATTGAGGAAATAATGCGTGCACAGGGCACATGGCAGTGTACTGATAAGGCTTTTGGATGAAAATGAAACTTATACTGGCTTCGGCATCACCGCGGCGTCGCGAGTTGCTCAAGATGATAGCCCCCGACTTTGAGATTGCAACGGGAGTCGATGTCGACGAAACATATCCGGCAGATATGCCAGCCGAGGAGGTCCCTGTATATTTGTCGCAGTTGAAGGCTCGCGGATATCAGTCGTGGGTACGCACTCCCGATGATGTGCTGATTACAGCCGACACCATAGTGATTGTTGATGGCGATATATTAGGCAAGCCCGGTACGCGCGACGAGGCGATCGCGATGCTTGAGCGATTAAGCGGACGTCCTCACACGGTGGTCACCGGGGTGACTCTTACCACGTTGCAAGGCGCGGAATCGTTTTCGCAAAACACTACCGTCCACTTTGATGACATAGCGCGTGAGGATATCGAGCACTATGTCGACGAGTACAAGCCCTACGACAAGGCAGGCGCCTATGGCATCCAGGAATGGATAGGTGCGGCAGCCATCCGTGGCATCGAGGGAAGTTTTTACAATGTAATGGGCTTGCCGGTGCACAAATTGTTTGAGCACCTGCGGGCGATAGAGCGTCAGCGCTGAGCCTCGGGGAGAGCCGAAGCGATGGCGTCGCGCGATTGCTTGATGAGCGCCGGCACGTCGTGGCCCTCAGGACCGGCAGTGATTGCAGGGTGGATGGTGAGGACGATGCGGCCCGGGCGCGGCAGGCGAGCGTTGCGAGGCATCACTCGATAAGCACCGTCGATGGTGACGGGTACTACCGGCAGATTGAAGTGGTCGGCGAGGATATAAGCACCTCGTTTGAAGGATTTTAAGCGCCCGTCAGCCGAGCGAGTGCCTTCCGGGAATACTACTACTGATAATCCGCCGGCAAGTCGCTTCTCGGCGGTATCCATGGTTTGCTTGATAGCCTTTGGCGATGATGAGTCGACATAAATGTGCCCTGCGAGGCGACATGCGGTGCCCACGAACGGGATTCGTTCGAGGGCTTTTTTCATCATCCAACGGAAGTTGTGCCCGAGGTAGCCGTATATGGCAAAAATGTCGTAGGCACCTTGGTGGTTGGCGACAAAGATATAGGATTGCCCCTTGGCTATATTCTCACGTCCATGAACCTCAACCCGCACCCATGAGATTGCGCAGAAGATGCGTGCCCACCACATGGCTATGATATAACTGCTGCGACGCTCGATGCGCAGAAGCGAAACTACTATTATAGATAAAGCAGTAAGTATTGTGAGGACCGTGAGGATGGGTATCATCACTAAGCATTGGTAGATGCGGAAGAAGAGCATGGTTTAGGGTTTAGGGTTTAGAGTTTATTGTTTAGGGTTTAGGGTGTATAAAAATAAGGTTACAGGGCGTGGTGTGCCCTGTAACCTTAATATATGTTGCTAATTATTTACCTTTGTGCTCGTTGAGGAGGGTGAGCGAGGGTTGGTCGCAAACCTCGGCGGGACCGAAGTATTGGATGGGACCCGGGTAGATGTAGCAAGTACCCTGAGCCCATTGGTCGCGGTGAGCGGCAAACTTGAGGAAGGGTGCGCCGTCGAGTTTGACGAGAGCCTTTTGGATCACGGGCTTGTCAGCGCCATTGCGGTGCTCGATATTCATCATCATGGTGATAGGAATACCGCCGGCGGTCCATTGAACGCTGGGCTTCACCAGGTTGCGGATTGACGACATATAGCCGGTGACGCCTGCGTTGATGAGGCAAGCGGCGTTGAAGCCGAGAGCGTAGCAGTAGTCGGCGTCGAAGTTGGATGGGTCGGCGCAACGTCCTTCGTAGCCGAAGAAGTGGTGGAGAGCCGAGAACTTACCTACATATTTGCCTTCGGCTTTCATAGCGGCGAGGCGGTTGCCAACCATTTCGCTGAGGAGTTTTTCGGTCTCGATGAGCGATACTTGCACGTTGCCGTGGGGGTCGCGGTCGAGCATGAGTTGGCGAGCGACGTTGGCGGGCAGAGAGGCGAGTGTAGCGGCATTGTCGGCGCTGATGTGAGCCTTGATGAAGTCTTCGAGGTCGGCGGGAGCGACTTTAGCGGCTTCATCGGTGGCGAGTACGTTGTTGAGCTCGGCGATGAGTTTCTTGATAGCGGGGATGAACTCGATGAGACCCTCGGGGATGAGGACGGTACCGAAGTTGTTGCCATCGGCGGCGCGAGCGGCAACGATGTCGGCGATGTAGTTGACAACGTCCTGGAGGGTCATATCCTTGGCTTCAACTTCCTCGGAGATGATGCAGACGTTGGGCTGAGTTTGTAGAGCACATTCGAGGGCGATGTGGCTGGCAGAGCGGCCCATGAGTTTGATGAAGTGCCAATATTTCTTGGCGGAGTTGCAGTCGCGCTGGATATTGCCGATGACCTCGGAGTAAACCTTGGTGGCGGTGTCGAAGCCGAAGGAAGTCTCGATACATTCGTTCTTGAGGTCGCCGTCGATGGTCTTGGGACAGCCGATGACTTGCACGCCGGCGCCGATGCTCTTGTAGTACTCGGCGAGGACTGCGGCGTTGGTATTGGAGTCGTCACCACCGATGATTACGACAGCCTTGATATCGAGTTCTTTGAGGATTTCGAGACCTTTGTCAAATTGCTCTTTGGTTTCGAGTTTGGTACGACCCGAGCCGATGATGTCGAAGCCACCGGTGTTGCGATATTCGTCGATGATGGCTGCGGTGAGTTCGATATATTTGTGGTCCACGAGACCGCCGGGGCCCATGAGGAAGCCGAAGAGGCGGCTGTCGCGGTGAATTTTCTTGATGCCGTCAAAGAGACCGCTGATGACATTGTGTCCGCCGGGAGCTTGACCGCCGGAGAGGATAACGCCTACGTTGATGGCATGACCGGGAGCCGGCGAGGTGTTCTTCTCAAAGTGCAACTCGGGGAGACCATAGGTGTTGGGGAAGAGTTGCTTGATTTCAGCTTGGTTAGCAACCGACTGAGTGGGCTTGCCTTCAACGGCTTTGAGCGCGCCGGTGAGCACAATAGGGAGCTTGGGCTGGTAAGCGGCGCGGGCTTTCTGGAGTGGACTTTTTTTCATTATAGTGGTTTATTTCAATTTTAATTTAATCTCATTACTCTAATAAGGCGAGAAAGCCTCGATTTCACCTACAAAGTTCGTAAAAATTCCGCTAATAACCACGCGTTTAAATAAGAATTGTGGACTGCGAAATACTAAAAATTGTAAACGAGGCTATTATTCCCATTCAATGGTTGCCGGTGGCTTGGACGAGATGTCGTAGGTGACGCGATTAACGCCGCGCACTTTGTTGATGATATCGTTGGAAACCTTGGCGAGGAACTCGTAAGGGAGGTGAGCCCAGTCGGCGGTCATGGCATCGGTGGAGGTCACGGCACGGAGTGCAACGGCATTCTCATAGGTGCGTTCATCGCCCATAACGCCCACGCTCTGCACAGGCAGTAGGATGACGCCGGCTTGCCACACCTGGTCGTAGAGTCCGTTGTTGATGAGACCCTGAATGAAGATATCGTCGGCATCCTGGAGTATACGCACCTTCTCGGGGGTGATGTCGCCGAGGATGCGCACAGCGAGACCGGGACCGGGGAAGGGATGACGCTTGATGAGGTGGTCGGGCATGCCGAGGGCACGTCCTACGGCTCGCACTTCGTCCTTGAAGAGCCACTGGAGCGGCTCACAGAGGCGAAGGTTCATCTTTTCGGGGAGTCCGCCCACGTTGTGGTGGCTCTTGATGGTGGTGCCGGTGATTGATAGCGACTCGATGCGGTCGGGATATATGGTGCCTTGGGCGAGCCATTTCACACCATCGATTTTGTGGGCTTCGCGGTCGAAGACGTCAATGAAGCCCTTGCCGATGATTTTGCGCTTGCGCTCGGGCTCGGTGACGCCGGTGAGGGCGGCAAAGAATTCGGCAGAGGCATCTACGCCTATGACGTTGAGTCCGAGGCAACGATAGTCTTCAAGCACACGGTTGAACTCGTTCTTGCGGAGCATGCCGTGGTCAACAAATATACAGGTGAGGCGGTCGCCGATGGCGCGATTGATGAGTACGGCAGCCACCGAGGAGTCAACACCGCCGCTGAGTCCGAGGACCACGCGGTCGTTGCCGAGTTGCTTGCGGAGAGCCTCGACAGTAGTGTCAATATAGTTGGCGGCGCTCCATTCGCCGCGCGAGCCACATATATTATTAACAAAGTTGGCGAGAAGGGCGGTGCCACACGACGAGTGGAACACCTCGGGGTGGAATTGCACGCCCCAGATATCGCGTCCGCGCACATGGAAACCGGCGCAAGCCACCGAGTCGGTCGAAGCAATGATATCAAAGCCGTCGGGGAGATTGGTGATGGTGTCGCCGTGACTCATCCACACAGTCTCGCCGACGTTGATGCCGGCAAAGAGTGGGTCGGCAGCATCGGTATGGGCGAGGATGGCTCTGCCGTATTCGCGCGAGGGAGCGCTCTCGACGGTGCCGCCGCCTTGATAAGCAAGCAGTTGAGCGCCATAGCAGATGCCCAGCATGGGGTGACGTGCGGCTATGGGCGCCAGGTCGGTGCGGAACGCCTTGGCGTCATACACCGAGAAGGGACTTCCGGATACAATGACGCCGATAACATCGCTGTCATCGGCGGGGTATTTGTTATACGGAATGATTTCGCAATAAGTGTTGAGCTCGCGCACGCGACGACCGATGAGTTGGGTCGTCTGCGAGCCAAAATCCAAGATGATAATTTTTTGTGGCATACGAGTGTCATTGATTATGGTGCAAAGGTAAAGAAAAAATCCCGAACTGACAAGTGTATAGAGGTTTATCAAAGGCAT
>JBJEDD010000234.1:0-1803 GCA_051871715.1 Muribaculaceae bacterium
AAATTAATCCGGAGCAATGAATAAACTACTCACTCGCTCACTCTCGGGCATTGTGTATGTGGCGCTAATCGTTGGTTGCGCACTCGGTGGATACCACACGTTCACCCTCTTGATGACACTGTTTATGGCTGTAGGTATGTTGGAACTCAACAAGATGCTCTCCAAAGAGGAACCCACCAACTTCTTGGCATTCGCTCTTGACATTGCCTTCGCTTTGTGGCTGCTCGCTATGCCTCAGTTGTATGGCATCGAATTGGCAGTCTTGGCGTACCTTCCCTTGCGTATAATCATCGCCGTAGTGACCTCAAAAGGAAATCAGACCGAGGCTTTCGCCCGCTCAATATTCTCAATTTCGTATCTCGCCCTGCCGCTGATGTGCTTGATATCTATCTACAACATGGATGCTTTCACTGCCCTCAGCCTCTTCATCCTCATTTGGATTAACGATACCGGTGCTTTCCTCAGCGGTTGCACCCTCGGTCGTCACAAATTGTGTGAGCGCCTCTCGCCCAAAAAGACTTGGGAGGGCTTCTGGGGTGGTTTTATATTCACTGTTGCCGCGGCTATTGGTCTTCACTTCTTGGGTTGGATTCATTTGTCAATTCCTTACTCTGCTGTTTTAGGCGCAATTGTCAGCATTGTAGGCACTTTCGGTGACTTATTTGAATCAATGATTAAACGTAATGCCGGAGTCAAAGACTCAGGCAATCTCATCCCGGGTCACGGTGGTATCCTTGACCGCATCGACTCGTTACTTGCCGTTTCTCCAATCGTTCTATTAATCATTGAAATTATCAAGTAATGAGAAAATTAGCCTGCATAATTTTAACCATTGCTTGCACTCTTGGCATCAATGCACAAAGTCTGCGAGTCAATAGTATTGGATACCTTTGTGATGATGTCAAGGTGGCGGTTTACGTTGGCAATACAGATCCGGCAACTTTGTCTTTCAACCTTGCCTCTGCCGAATATGGAGTATGCAACGTCGATAGCGTCGTAGCCACCGAGCCATGGGCTCCAGCCAAATTCTCGGCACGCATTTACTTCTCCTCCACAGTCAATCCCGGAAAGTATACACTCAACATTTTATATAACGGTCAAGTTGCTGAGGTCATCTCACTTTACATCGGCGATGATGCTTACAGCCGCTATGCCCTCAACGAATTGCCCCTATTCTACCTGCGTCAACAGCGCTGCGGATACAACCCTATCCACAACGAGACTTGTCATCAACACGACGGTATCTTGGTCATGGCTGGCGATCGCACTGGCGAGCACGTTGACGTCACCGGCGGATGGCACGATGCAAGCGATTACCTCCAATACCTAACAACGTCTGCCAACACCGTCTACCAAATGTTGTTTGCATACCGCGAGAACCCCGGCATTTGGGCTGACAACTACGATGCTTCCGGTCGCCTCGGTGCCAACAACATCCCCGATATCCTCGATGAGGCGCGATGGGGACTTGAATGGATGGTTAAAATGAATCCGTCTGACTCGTTATTTCTCAATCAGATAGCCGATGACCGCGATCACAAATATGTCGGAAAACCTTCTGCCGACAATGTCGATTACGGCTGGGGCTCTGCCGGCGCTCGCCCGGTTTATCCATGCATTGGCGAGCCTGCCGGTCTCTACCAATACAAGAACGAAAGTTGGGGACTTGCCTCCTCTGTCGGAAAATTCTCATCCTCATTTGCCTTGGGCGCTCAGATATTTGCCGATTTAGATCCCGCTTTTGCAGCTGATTTGGCTCAACGCTCCGACAACGCCTACACCGTTGCTGTAGCCAATCCCGGT
>JBJEDD010000235.1:0-1799 GCA_051871715.1 Muribaculaceae bacterium
CCAAGCCGCTGTGGAGGGTGATGAAAGCCTGCTCGACACCGAGGATTTCGAGGCGTTTGAGCAATTCGCGCGAGAAGTGCAAGCCCACGCCTGGAGCGACCACGGCGCCTTCGCGGCGAGCATAGAGAGTTTGATAAGCCTCAGCATCCTCCTCGCGAGGCTCGCGAGTGATGTAGCCGGGCAGCGGGGTGTGACCCAGGGCGAAAAGTTCGCGCTTGAATTCATCGTGGGGACCGTCGTATAAGAAGCGCAGAGTGCGGCCGCGGGATGTGGTATTGTCGATGACCTCGGCAACCATAGCGCCGTCGTCGCCGAAGTAGAGTTTGTTGCCGATGCGGATTTTGCGAGCCGGCTCGACGAGGACGTCCCACAATTTATTGTCGGCGTTGAGTTCGCGCAGGAGAAACACCTCGATGCGAGCGCCGGTTTTTTCCTTGTTGCCGTAGAGCAGGGCAGGGAAGACCTGAGTGTCGTTGAACACCATTACGTCGCCCTCGCCGTAGTAGCCGAGGATGTCCTTAAACTCCTTGTGCTCGATGGTGCCTGCCTTGCGGTCGAGGACCATCATGCGGCACACGTCGCGTTCCAATGGTGGGTCTTGCGCGATAAGATTTTCGGGAAGTTGAAATTTGAACTGTGATAGTTTCATATAATGTTTTTTTCTATATTCATCAATTTTAAGTATTCCTCGGGGTATTCGACCTCGGAGTTGGCGATGAAGTCGGCGGCTTGAGCGACGCTCATGCAGCGGTCGATGGAAATGTCGCCGACGCGAGTACGGCGCAAGTCGGTGAGGTGGGCGCCGGAGCCGAGCGCCTCGCCGATGTCGCGGGCGAGGGCGCGTATGTAAGTGCCCTTGCTGCATACCACGCGCACGCGGATGCTCGAGGGTGAGTAGTCGAGGAGCTCGATATCGTCGATGACGAGGATTTTGGGCTTGAGGTCGACGTCCTTGCCGGCACGAGCGAGCGAGTAGGCACGCTTGCCATCGATCTTGCAAGCCGAGAACTTGGGCGGTATCTGTTCGATGCGCCCTATGAAGCGACTGAGGACGTCCTCGACCATTTGTCGAGTGATGTGGTCGACGGGGTAAGTGGCATCGATGGCGGTCTCAAGGTCAAACGATGGTGTGGTGGCACCGAGGGCTATGTCGGCTATGTATTCTTTGACGCCGGCTTGTAGGGAGTCGATGAGTTTGGTAGCCTTGCCGGTGCAGACGATCATCACGCCGGTGGCGAGAGGATCGAGCGTGCCGGCATGTCCCACCTTGAGCTTTTTGATTTTCATGCGACGAAGCAAAGCACCTCGCACGCGCTTAACGGCGTCGAAGGATGTCCAGCCCTTGGGCTTGTCGATGTATAATATTTCGCCTTGTAGGTAATTCATTAATTATCAAAATGCTATGCAGAGGACACCGACGATGAGGCAGTAAACGGCAAACCAGATGAGCTTGCCCTTCTTGACGATGTTGAGCATCCACTTGCAAGCCAGACAGCCCACGATGAATGAGGCGAGGAAGCCCACAATCATGGGAAGCCAACCGATGGCGGCAGCGGCAGTGGTAGCCGGCTCGGATATATAGTCCTTGATGTCGAGGAGCGCCTCGCCGAGGATGGGGATAATGACCATCAAGAAGGAGAACTGCGCCACTTGTTCGCGTTTGTTGCCGATGAGGAGACCGGTAGCGATGGTAGTGCCCGAGCGCGAGAGACCGGGGAGGACGGCTATGGATTGGGCGATGCCTATGACGAAGGCATCAAGGAAGTTGATGTCGCGAGCTTTGTAGCCCTTGCCGGCTT
>JBJEDD010000236.1:0-6888 GCA_051871715.1 Muribaculaceae bacterium
CCCGCCCTAATTTTTTTCAGACCCTCAAAAAAGTTTTATCGGACAGCAATAATTTGCTATAATGGTTTTACAATGCAAAGATAGGTTATTTTGTTGAAAAACGGGACATTAGAACGAAATAATCAATAAAAATCATCTTAAATTATGTTAATTATCGGTGATGCCGATATAAAATAGGCTGCGCCGTATGCTTGGAAACGACGCAGCCTGGCTATTGGATTGATGATTTATTTCACGAAGATGAGGCGCGAGATGCCGTCGGCGGTGATGATGTAGGTGCCGGGGGCGGGGAGGTCGAGCTCGGCTGCGTCACTTGCGGTAGCGACTAAGGCGCCACTCACCGAGTATGCTCGCAGGTTGTCGGCAGGCTCTGTCAAGGAGACGTGACGACCGTCGATGCGCAACTGCAGCGGTGCCACAGTGGTGTCGGTGATAGAGGCGATGCCGATAAGTCGGTAGCAAGCGATGCCGTTGCCGGGCGAGTAGACATAGATGTTCACATCGTCGTCGCCATTGACCACTACATCGATAGGTGTCGAGCCGTCGACAGTGTTGGCGGTGCCCATCGGAGTAGTCGGGAGAAGGCACATGAGCTGTACGTTGCTGAAGTCGGGCTCGGTGGCAGTGCCGTGATAGCGGATGACGGCTACACGGCTGCCGGTACCGGCATTTCCACAGTTAAATGCCATGTATTGGTCGCCACAGAGGCTGAAGGTAGCCACGCCGTTGTCGGCATTGCTGATGCTCTCCAAGCCGTCGATGACATTGGGCACCACGGCTACCATGTCGCCGGTGGTCATATCGTAGAGTGCCGGCATGCCGGTGGAGCCGTCAACCCATGCATATTGCTCGTCAACGGGGAAGAGACGCGGTGCGATGCCGAAGTTGGCGGTGCTGCCGGGGAAGGTCGAGGCGGGGTAGGTGATATTCTCGTAGGTCTCGCCGTCCTCAATAATCCAGTTGATGAGGGTAGACTTGGCTGATACGGCGGCAAAGGCGCTGAAACAGCCCGAGGTGACGTCACCGGTAACTACCGGGAAGTCAACGCGTGCCGATGCCGGGGTCCTGCCCTTGATTTGGGCAACCGTGC
Source organism: Muribaculaceae bacterium (assembly GCA_051871715.1). Classification (GTDB taxonomy): domain Bacteria; phylum Bacteroidota; class Bacteroidia; order Bacteroidales; family Muribaculaceae; genus CAG-873. The sequence goes on from JBJEDD010000236.1 coordinate 1,091, forward strand.
TGAGCGCACCGGTGGTGAGGTCAACACTATTGATGCAAACCGCGCGCGAGAGGATATTGGTAGTCTGGTCAATGATAAAGATGTGATTGCGCCAGTCCTTAACTACTTGGTTGCAAGGGAGATTTGCTACGCTCTCGGCATCAGCGAGGTCGAGAGTGCGTATCAGTTCGCCGGTGGAGGCATCGTATTGCTGTAGGTAGGCGGTAGCGGTCTTGGCATTGGAGCTGCGTCCGGTGATGAATACGAAGTCCTTGGTGGCAACCATTGAGCGGTTGAACGATCCGTCGCTCTCGAAGACGAGCGGGCAATTCTCGGTCGATGTGCTGCGGTACCACTCGTTTGTGACAAAGAGGTCGCTATTGAGGCTCTCGACACCGTCGGTGGTGACTATGTAGCCGCTCTCGAATGTTCCGGTCTCGCCATGAGTGATGGTGGTGAGCCATGTGGGTGATACAGTGGAGTTTACGCGGCGTCCATGTACCACGATGTGCCAGGCGAAGGTGTCGAAGCCGAGTGCGGCGGTGTTGAGGGTCAACTCGGTCTGTGGTGCATCGACATAGCAACTATATGATGAGCGTGTGAAGTCAGGCTTGCCGTTGTTGAAGAAGCCGGTGATGTCAAAGTAGTACTTCTCGGCATCGGGCACGGCGGTCCAGGAGAAGGTCACCTCGCCGGGAGCCACATACGAGCCGTGCTCGGGAGCGATAGCATCGGGCTTCTGGGCCTCCACGCGTGTGGGGGAGAAGAATGGCAGCGGGTCGGTATAATAATACAACTTGCCGGGCTCGCATACAGCCACGCGCAGGTAGCACTGAGTGTTGTCCTTGAGGTTGCTGAGGTCAAAGGTGGCTTGAGGCTCGGTGAGGTCGGCTTGTTCCATGAGAATGGTGGCGAACTCGGGGCGTAGAGCCACTTGAGCGAGGTATGTAGCACCGGGCACGGCGGTCCAGGTAGCTGTCATATCCCAGTTGACCACTGCATCGGCGGTAGGCGAGGTGATAGTTGTCGCAGCCGATATTTCGCCGCTGTAGTTGATTGTCGCCGGGGCATTCTCGTTGCCGTAGCCATCGTAGACACACACGGCATACCAGTGGTTGTCGCGCAGGTCTTCGGGCAGGGTGTAAGAGGTGTCGTAAGCCACATCAACCAAGTACTCGCCGTCGATGCCGTCGCCATTGAGGGCGCCGGCTTGCTCGAGGGTGTGGCTCATAGGTATGGCATAGATGGAGTAGCGAATGATGGTGCGCGGGTCGGCGGGCACCACAGCGTCCCACGATAGCGTACCGTCGGCATACTTGCCACCGGTGGGTGCCTCATATACTGTACGTTCCTTCCAGTCCACTACGGGCACCAGCGCCGGGCGTTGGTAGCATTTCTGCTCGAGCCAGTCGCCCATGCCGGTGAGTGTGGGACCATCGAAATACTTGGCGCTAAAGTAAATCTGACCGGGCGCGTTGTCATCGGCATAGTCACGTCCGATTTCGATTTGGGCAACCATCTCGTTCCAGCCGGTTTCGTTGTTGCCGCCGAACGACGAATTGTTGACCTTGTAGGCAGCCATAGATATATAATTGTGGCGCCCGAAGTGTTGAGCGACATAGCTCCACCACTCGGCGAGGGGTGTGAAGTAGGCGGGAGCCTCATTGCGTGCCCAGTAGATTTGGGGCGAGATGAAGTCGATGGTGCCGTCATCGAGCCACGCCAGAGGGTCGGCATAGATTTGGTCATATTGCCAGTCGCTGCCGGCTGTTGGCGGGTCCACGCCATGCATGGCAGCAGACTTGCCGGCGGTGCCGGCGGGACCGATGCCGAAGCGCATATCGGGACGGTCGGCTTGGATGATATCGTAGAGGTCGCGCACAAAGTCGTTGACATTCTTGCGTCGCCAGTCGGCGATGCTCAGCGTGGTGCCCGAGTTCTTCCAGATGTCATAGTCACCGGCTTCGGAGGTCTCGGTGAGTTTGTCTCCGGGATAGAAGTAATCATCGAAGAGCATACCATCGATGGCATAGTTCATATAAACCTCGCGCATCACGTCGATGCAGTGTTGGCGAGCCTCGGGAATGGCGATATTGAAGATGGTCCATTTGCCCGAGTGAAGCTCCCAGCCGGCTTCGCGCCATGCGAGGTCAAAGTCGGTGTTATATGTGGTGCCGCTGTTGTTGATGCGGAAGGGGTTAATCCACGCATAGAGTTCCATACCGCGCTTGTGGCACTCGTCGATAGCAAATTGCAGAGGGTCCCAGCCCGGGTCCTTGCCTCGGGTGCCGGTGATTGACGAACTCCACGGCTCGAGGGTAGAGCGATAGAGGGCATCAGCCATCGGACGCACTTGCAGACACACGCCCGTGAAGTTGTGGCGCTTGAAGTTCTCGATGTACTCGATGAGCGCTTCCTTGGCGAGCGTTTCGTTGCCCACTTGACTGCCCATAGGCCAGTCGATGCCCATGGCGGTGAGCCATACCGAGCGAAATTCGCGCTTGGGAGGAGTGGTAGCACTCATGCCGATTGAAATCGTCAGCAGCATCACTGCTGCAAATAGTTGTTTAAGTTTCATGACGTTTTATCAAGGTTATTAGTGGTTTCTGTGCAAAGGTAATCAAAATTAGTGTTAATTCCTATTTTTTGCGGAAAATGGCACCGACAATTTGCGCGATAGCACCATCGCCGGTGATATTGCAAGCGGTGCCGAAGGAGTCCATAGCGATATACAGCGCTATCATCAAGGCGCAGTCAGCCTCGCTGAAGCCGAGTATCGACGACAACAAGCCGAGTGATGCCATGATGGCACCACCGGGCACTCCCGGGGCGGCTATGATGGTGATAGCCAGCATGCCGATGAAGCCGGCAAACATCCCTATATCAAAAGGCATGTCGCGCAGGAGCATCAGTGCGATGGCGCAGCACACTATCTTCATTGTCGAGCCCGACATATGGATTGTGGCGCATAGGGGCACTACAAATCCGGCGACTGAGCTATCCACACCACACGCTATCGTCTGGCGCAGCGTTACGGGGATGGTGGCTGCCGACGATTGTGTACCCAGGGCGGTGAAATATGCCGGCAACATAGTCTTCAGCGACTTGAAAGGAGGTAAGCCCGAGAACGCCGATGCCAGCAGGTATTGAAGTATCAGCACGGCAATGTGCATCACGAAAATCACCGCCACGATGCTCGCAAAGGTCGACAGCACGGTGCCAACTTGCCCGATGATGGTCATATTCATGAATATGCCGAAGATATAGAAGGGCAACAGCGGGATAATTACCCCGGCGATGGCGCGGTTGATGACCTCGCGGAAGTCGTTGAGCACGTCACGTAGCGCCATAGACTTGAGCGAGGCGCTCCCCAAGCCGAGGACAAACGCCAACACCAAGGCACTCATCACACCCATTAGCGGAGGCATCTCCACCACGAAGTATGGTAATGTTGCTACAACCTCGCCGGCTTGCTCGGCGGGAACAAGCAACTTGCCATCGAGTATAGCGGGGAAGATTGCATTTGCTGCAGCGTAGGAGCCTATGCCTACCACAAAGGTCATTACATAGGCTATCAAAGCGGTGACTGCCAGCATCTTGCCGGCACTCTTGCCCAACTCGGCTATCGCCGGTGCCACAAAACCCACGATGAGCAGGGGAATTAAAAAGCCGAGAAATTGAGAGAAAATGCCGTTAAAAGTAGCCCATGCACGCGACAGCCACTCCGGAAAGATATATCCGGCGCCGATACCGAGGACGATTGCGATGAGAATTTTGACAAGAAGTCGCATATTTTTCAGGTATTATCAGATTTCGGGACCAAGCGCCCGCTCAACTCCCACAAGGCATAGATGGGAATGAATACCGCAAAGAGGGTGAACGGATCGCCCGTAGGGGTGATAAAGCCGGCAGTGGCGAGCAACACCACGATGGCGTGGCGACGATAGCGCGAAAAGAATGAGCGTGTGAGCAAGCCCGCCTTGCCCAATATCCATGCCAAAAGGGGTAACTCGAAGACAACTCCCATCAATAAAATAAGTATGAAAAAGTTGTCCATATAGGAGTCGAGCGAAATCATGGGCGTGATGCGGTCGCTGAGGCTATAAGTGGCTAAAAAGCGGAGAGCCAAGGGGAAAACAACGAAATAGCCCACTGCGACACCGATGAAGAACATCACGTTGCCGAAGAGGAATGAGCGACGGAAGCCTCGCTTCTCGCGCTCGTATAGTCCGGGCGACACAAACGACCACAAGAGGTATAAAATGATGGGAAAACCAACCACAAAGGCTGTCCAGCACGATGCCGACAGGTGGATGTAGAATTGTGAAGTGAGTTCGATGGCAACGAGGTTGATGTCGAATGGCGTCGCCGTATCTAAGCCGAAGAAACTTGCGTCGGTGATGAAATCGAGGAGACGATAGAATGGGAAGTCGGGACGACATGGCGCTGTGACCACGTGGTCGAAGAGCCACGGCATAACACAAAATGCCGCGATGCCCAAGACAATAATCACTGCGGCTATCTTGAAGAGCACACCTCGTAACACGTCGAGATGCTCCCAGAATGTCATTTCGCCCTCGTCAGCCACTACTTGTCGCTCGGCTCGCTCTTTGACTCGTCGTCGGCTGACTCGTCGCTTTTCTTGATAGGCTTATTGATTTCCTCGCGAGCATCATTGAGCCCTTGCTTGAATGAATTGATGCCCTTGCCAATGTTGCGCATCAGCCCGGGAATACGCTTGCCACCGAAGAGCAGCAAGACCACAATAATCAATATAATCAACTGAGCACCGCGGAGGTTGCCCAAAAATGCCGGTAACAGGGTGATAATTGCCATGAATTCTTCTTATTTTTTGTTTTCAGCGTAGAATTACAAAAAAATTGTCTACCCACTATACTTTATGCGAAAAAAGTTGAAAAAATCCCTCGGCAGGGGATGCCGAGGGACTATCGCTCGTGATACAGATATCAATAGTCTTAAAATGCACGGAAACCTAAACGAAATGTAAGTGTCGGATAAACCTTTAACTTATCAATAATTTTTTGAAAAGTATTGTCGTCTGTCACAGACGAAGTATCGATTGCTCCATAATCAGTGTAAAGTTCGGGAGTGCCATGAATTTGGACACCGAGGTCGACGCTGAAGTTCAGCAGCTTGGAGGGCAGAGCCTTGCCCCAGCCGATACCAACATAGGGGCGGAAACTCTTGACCTTGATACCGCCACTGACGTTGCCGTTTTCGTCGACAGGGATAGCATAATCGCCGATGATGACGCTGGCGGCGTCACCCATGCCGGCGAGGTCGGCGCAGTGTCCCGAAATCTTCACCACGTCGCTGCCACCGAAGTAAGCACCGGCTGCGATATAGAAGGGTACTGCGGGCACGGGATACACATTGAATATTACTTGCACCTGTGTGCGAGCGAGGTCGCCCTCGAGGTCCACGGTGCTGGTGCGGTTGTCGCCGTTAATAGCGTAATTTACATTGGCATCGGTGTTGAAGGTGATACCCGGCATGATGGATACGCCGGCACGCATATGTACAAACGGGGTGATGGTGGTGGTTGCTTCGATGCTGATACCATTTGTGCCCACGCCAACGCCTGCGCCCAGGTGGTTGAATACCGGCAGACCTGCCATAGCGGTCATCGCCATTGTTGTAGCCACAACTGCTACTAATGCTCTTTTCATTTCTTTAGAGTTTTTGGGTTAATATTTAATTTTTGCAAATGTACAAACAATTTATTAAAAATACTTCATAATTGGTAAAAAATACCACAAATTTTGGTGATTTGTAACTTTTTTACAAAAACAGTAGAG
>JBJEDD010000237.1:0-1791 GCA_051871715.1 Muribaculaceae bacterium
TTAGAGAAAGGGTGCCATGTAGATGGGGAGGCAGATGACATCGCGGTCCTTGCCGAGGTCTTTGGTGAATAGCAAGTAGCGATTGAGTGTTCGATCTGAGTACTTTTCGAAGAACATATCCAAGGATTTGTGAGAGCGATATCCCGATGATTTCACCTCTATGGGGCATACTTTGCCACGACGTGATAGCAGGAAGTCAAGTTCATAGGTTCGCACTACCGGGTCCTGTTCACCATCCTTAATGATTTCTTGCTTGAAGGTATAGTAGAATAGTTCGTTTCCGGCGCTACGGAGCATCTGAGCGACAACATTCTCGTATACATATCCCAAATCGGCTCCAAGTTTGTCGGAGAGGAGTTTGCGATAAATCTCGTTGTCGGTATAATCGCGGTCCATAAATGCCAAGGTAACAAACAGACCGGTGTCGGCAATAAACATCTTGAAGTGATTGTAATCGGCGTGGAGCGAAAAGCCAACGCTCGGGTCATTGGCATGATAGGCAAAATTGACGGTCATAGAGTCGGACATATCCATCAATAGTTCGCCGAGACGTGTAGCAGTGGCATTCTCAATGACACTACCCACCTTGTAGCGCGAAGCATTGCGGGCGAGTTCGCCGGGAATTGATGCAAACAGGCGCGACGCCCTTCCGGTAGGGTCAATCTTGCGAAAATCATCGATATACAACTCAAGAATATTGCGTTTGACCTTATCGACAGCCATGAAGTCGTTGGAGTCAAGGTAGGCATTAACAGCCTGAGGCATACCACCGATGAGCATATACAAGCGAAAGTAACGCATCATATCTCGATTAACGGCATCGCCCAAGGGCTTGATGTGCTCGTAAGAATACTTTATCAACTGATATGTAGGCTCTTTGCCTATCGCCCATAAAAACTCCTCGTAATCAAGAGGATACATCGAGATGCGTGTCTCCTCGCTGGGTATAACTATTCCTTGGACATTTTTTTTGATTGAAAGTAGCGACCCGGTCTCAATGTAGTCATATCTACCATCCTTGACGAGGTGCTTGATAGCCTGCCGAGCAGGAGGAAATAACTGCACCTCGTCAAAAACTATTACTGATTTTCGCTCATGGAGAGTAATGCCGTATAAAGATTGAAGGCGCAGGAAGAAGAAGTTCAAGTCGGAAATATGCGAGAAAAGTTCCTTGACCGCAGCATCTGCGATAGAGAAGTCAATGAGGATGTGAGTTTTATACTCTTTTATGGCAAATTCTTCGGCAACCGTAGATTTTCCGACACGGCGGGCACCTTTGATCAAAAGCGCAGTTTTTCCATTGCTTTCTTTCTTCCATTGGAGCATTGTGTCGTACAGTTTTCGCTTGAAGATTCTCTTTTTCATAGTAGTGAGGCTTTAACTGCCGCAAAATTAAGCATTTTGTCGGAAACTGCAAAATGTTTTTGGCAGTTTTTGTCGGAAATCAGGAAATATTTTTGGGAATTTTTGTCGGAAACTGGGAAATGTTTTTGGGCGTTTTTGTCGGAAACTGGGAAATGTTTTTGGAATTGGCGGGTTGATGGTTAACATCACTCTATATTTTATAACATCTCTTAACACGCGGTGTCGGGAGCAAGGTGGGGGTGGGTAATGAAGACCCCGGAGGGGTCTCTCTTGAGTAGCCCCTGGGTGGGCGCGTATGCCGAAGGCATCGCGACCTCCCTGGGGATTCCGTGTGGGAAGAGAGGACAACCCTGGAGGGGTTGCAACTGCCAACGTTGCCATTGGCAACCACTTCCAGGGTTGCCTCCCATGATATTGCTAACACGG
>JBJEDD010000238.1:0-1788 GCA_051871715.1 Muribaculaceae bacterium
TTTCCTTGATGCCTAAGGCTATGCGCAAGACAGCATCGATGACACCTCCGATAGCACCTATCTTTATCGCTAATATTAACATATCAGGTCCACTCATTGTCGCAGGTATTTTATTAACTTTACGTTTGCAAAAATACATATTTTCCAATTATAATGCAAACTTTTTTTCCAAAAAAAATTGGACATTTTTCCAGTAGTTAAAAATCAGTGGGTCAGCGTGGAATGTGATGTTGTGAGAGGGTGTTTTTTAATGAAAAAGGTGATTTTTGACACATTCGTGCTATAAAAATCCCGAAATCAACCGATTAAGGGGCTAAAAATCGTGATTTTTACCCATTTTGCGAGAGTCGAGCCCCCGCCCGCCCTACGGGGCAAGCGCTTCCTCGCCATTTGAGCGAGCGGAATATGCAGGACTATCGTGCAATACCATTTTCCTGACGTCAGGAAAAAGGCAGCGCCCCGTCTCACGACGTGACGCTGCCAAGCTAATGAAAAACTAATTGGATTGTCTGTAAAAACCAATCTATATACGGAAAAAAAATGCGTGCAAAGATATTAGAAGGGATTGCCGGAGACGAGCCAGCCATATCGGTGGTTGACGCGCCAGAATTTGAAGCCGAGTCGCTTCATCGCGTAGGCAATCTCATTGAGTTCGAGGTCGCAGGTGTCGGCGAGGGCGTTGAGGATTTCGTTGCCGGTGACGACGTAAGTCTCGCCTTCGACATACTCCTCGGCGGGCTTAAGGTCGCCGAGCCAGCCCTTGACGGCGCTGATGTTCATCGGCTCGTCATCGCTAAATAAAGAAGCCGGCAATAACTCGGGGTTGTGAGCCTCGAGGAAGCGGTCTATCTCGTGGCGCAGAGCGGCCATGTCGTTGACATCGTTGAGCGTGATAGAGCCGGCGAAGCCCTCATAGTAGGTTGCCGAGATTACGCAGGATGCACCGACGGTGACATCATTCTCGTCGAGGAGGTTATTTACTGTGATATTGATAGTAGGGGTTGATGTAATACGAGTCATTGTTGTAAGTTTTAATTGGTTAGTGTTTAGTGGTTATTGTTGAGGGTTGAGAGTTTATTGTTGAGGGGTTACCGGCTCCCAGTATTTGAGGCGGTCGCCGGTGAAGCGCTGGCGGTTGCCGAAGGCGTTGGTGGCTGTGCCATCGGGATGACTGGTGTGGATATACTGCCAGCCCGCATACGGTGAGTAGGCAAAGAATAGCACGTCGGTGCCAAGTTCGCGAGCCATATCGATGCCCATGAAGATGGCGTCGAACATCGTCGAGTCGTCATGGAGATACACCGAGTGGGCGTCGTGGTAGCCACCATCCGGGTGATAATACCTCGGGGTGAACTGATATTTGTAAGGGGATTTCATTGCTTGCCTCCTTTTGCGAAAAATGACACGAACAGGCTAACGACGGCGGTCAGCGCCAGGATGCCGGTGAGGGCATCAGCCTCGAGGGCTGCGGTGATGATGGCGGCGACCGAGCATGCCGAGGCGATGGCGAGGTGTACATTGGCGCTGATGGCGCGACGGGTTGATGACTTGACGCTCGGGAGGATGGCGTCGAGGATAACGACTTGGGAGCGGCGTCGTTGTGCCGGGAGTTGTAATGCTTTCATAGGGCATCATTGTTTTTACGCAAGGCAGACAAAAAAAACGGCTGCCGATCCGTTGCGTAAAAACAATGATGCGTCCCTTGCGGTGCTATTGTTACGGAAGGCAGCCGTGTGGCTGGCATATATATGTCACTCGGGCGAGTGATATCGGGCATTAAAATAGCCC
>JBJEDD010000239.1:0-1776 GCA_051871715.1 Muribaculaceae bacterium
GTGTCGAAGTTATATGATGCCACCTGGGTGGGGGTCCAGCCCTCTTGACATATATAATATATAATGTTGGCATCGCGGTCGGCGGCGAGGCTGGGTTTGTGCCAAGCGCCCCACAGGCTGTAGGCGCTCATGGCGTGCGAGCCTTCGATGTCGATGGAGGTGGTGTCGAGGGTCTCGGTGTCGATAGCCACAAACTCGGCGTCAGCATTTTCGTTGGCTGCATAGAGGGTGCCATCGGCAGTCACTGTCAAGCCCACGATATTGGGCATCTCAATACCACCGACAACGCTGTCGTCGGTGGTATCAATAACGATGACACCAACACCGTCTTGAGCGACAAATACGCGGTGACCGTAGCGCACCATGTCGCCCACCTGGGCATCGGATATCGAGATATTGGTTGTGCCCAGGGTGAATGTGTTGAGGTCGAGCACATACACACCACTCGAGGTGCCTACATAAGCCTTGGCTGCATTCACGCCACAAATGCTGCGTCCGTCAGCGCCGTTGAGGTCGCTGATTTGAGCCACATACTTCAGTGTGTGGGCGTCCATCACCACCAAGCGGCTACCCGAGCGGTCCTCGAGCGCGAAGTCTTGCTTGCTGCAGACAAACACATAGTCTCCGAAGGCTTGGGCAAAGTCGCTGGTGTGGCCCAGACAGTAGCCCTCATTTTCGGCTTGATACACTTTGTAGGACACGTTGCCCTGCAGGTCGATGAAATTGAGCATGCCGGGAGTCGAGCCCCAACTGCCCTCGTTGAGCAATAACAAACCCTCGGTGTAGTCAATAGCCGAGGCGCTCAACGCCATACTTGCGATACTAATCAGAGTAAAAATTTTCTTCATTACGTCGTGACTTTATATAAAAAAACGGATATTTTCAATATACGAAATATCCGGATAGCCGCGAGGCAATGAAGCCTGCATCAGAGGTTGTTCAGCACCCATAGTCCCGTGGGCCATCCGAAAACTTAACTCGGCAGGCAGGTCTTCTGGCTTAGCCCATCAGCGCGACGCCTTCCCAATACACGTAGTATCAGTGGCTTGTTGCCGCGCCCTCAGTGGGGCATCACAGCAGCGGGTACTGCTCGGAATTTACATCCGATTCCCTTTTAAGCGCCATCGACAATCATCTCGCCGACGGCTCACCTTGCTTTGTTGCTGCAAAGGTAGCAATTATTTCTCACACACCAAAATAAATTTGCATCCACCTTAGATTAGAACTTGCCGGTGAGGATGCGGCGGATGTCGTTGAGCTTGGTGAGGGCTTGGAGGGGTGTGAGGTTGTCGATGTCGATGCCGAGGATTTCGTCGCGAACTTGGGCAAGGACGGGGTCGTCAAGTTGGAAGAAAGAGAGTTGCATGCCGGGAGCGTCGTCAAGGTTGGCGAGGGCGGCATGGGTATCGGAGGGCGCCTCGGCACGAGCGGCGCTCTGCTCGAGTTGGTTGAGGACCTGCTCGGCGCGCTTGACCACCGAGCGGGGCATACCGGCGAGGCGCGCCACGTGGATGCCGAAGGAGTGCTCGGAGCCTCCGGGGGCTAACTTGCGGAGGAATACCACTTTGCCGTCGACCTCGCTCACCGACACATTCATATTGACGATGCGACTGTGCGAGGAAGCCATCTCGTTGAGTTCGTGATAGTGAGTGGCAAAGAGGGTCTTGGGGTGCAGATTGTTGTAGTCGTGGATGTGCTCGACAATCGCCCAGGCGATGGAAATACCGTCGTAGGTGGATGTGCCGCGTCCCAACTCGTCAAAGAGGATAAGCGAGC
>JBJEDD010000240.1:0-1775 GCA_051871715.1 Muribaculaceae bacterium
GAGGCTTATTTTGTGCCGGGCTCGTTGCTGATGAAAGATTTCCGCACGGCATCCGAGCTGTGTGGTTTGGCTCTTACGCGTGAGACACTGTATGCTCGCGGAGCGACCGAGGACCATGCCATGGCTGTTATTCAGCCGATTATCCTTGAGACACATCCGCTCAGCAATTCAGCCCTTGATTACTCGGTGTACTTGTCCAATATGCTTGTGCCCGGTATAATCATACTGTTGATAATGCTTGCAACGTCATATTCTATTGGCATGGAGTGGAAGAATGGTACTCAGCGGTTATTGTATAAATTGTCGGGAGAGTCGCCCACTGTAGCACTGATAGGCAAGTTGATACCTCAGACCATTGTGTTCACACTCATATTTGTATTTGTTGATGTGTTGTTCTTCGAGTATCTGAGATTTCCGTGTCAATGTGGTTTGCCCACTATGATATTACTGGGCTTCGTGACTGTGTTGGCATCGCAAGCCTTCGGTGTTTTCTTCTTCGGCGTCTTTTTGGGCAGAATGCGCTTAGCGATGTGCCTATGCTCATTGTGGGGCATACTGTCATTCTCGGTAGCCGGTTTTACATATCCCGTGATGGCTATGTCTCCTATCTTCCAGGTCCTGTCAAGTCTGTTCCCATTACGCCATTATTATTTGATATATGTCAATCAAGCCCTTAACGGATACGCTATGAGTAGCGTTTTACCCTCGATTGTGGCGCTGATAGCCTTTATGGTCACCCCCATATTGCTTATGCGCCGCTATCGCACGGCATTTCTAAAATATAAATATCAAAAGTAATGAAATACATATTCAATATAGCGCAAATATTTGTTCACGAGGTAGGGACAATCTTACGTGACAAGGGTATTTTGATATTCATACTTTTTGTGCCTATTGTCTATCCCTTGTTGTATTCATCGGTATACACTAATGAGGTAGTGCGCGATGTGCCGGTAGCGGTAGTCGACGAATGTAACAGTACTATGACGCGCGAGATGTTAAGACGTATGGATGCAACTTCAGGTTTAAAAATTGAAGAGAGGTGCACCACTATGGAGCAGGCACAGAAGGCTCTTAGCGAACAACGCGTCTACGGCATCATTCATATTCCCGCAGATTTGGAACGCGATATTTATCTTGGACGACAGACCAATATCGGCTTGTACTGTGATTTGGCGAGTATGCTGTATTATAAGTCGTTGGTTGTGGCTGTGACAGATGTAACATTGGAGACTAATAAGGAGATAAAAGTGAGAAGGTATATTCCCGGTGCATCTCCGCGCGGTGATGAGATCTCTGCCATGCCCATAGAGTATGACTATGTTTCGCTCTACAATCCGCAAAGCGGTTTTGCGGCATTTCTTATCCCGCCGGTACTGATGCTTATTATCCAACAAACCTTGCTCTTGGGCATGGGTATGTCCATCGGTAATGTCCGTGAGCAATACAAGGGCAGTATTATTCCTCGCTTGTCTTATTATAGGAATGCACCGTGTATAGTCTTAGGTAGAGCATTGCCTTATCTGTCGCTGTATATTGTGTTGGCGATATATATGTTTACAATCGTCTCAAATATGTTTAATTTGCCTCATTTGGGACATTATTCGACATTTATTGCTTTTATTATACCTTATATATTGGCATGTATTTGCCTTGCGATGGTGTTGTCGATTTTTATATACCGTCGTGAGGATTGCATACTTTTATTCGTGTTTTTGTCAGTACCGATGTTGTTCCTATCGGGACTATCATGGCCATCATCGGCAATGCCGTGG
>JBJEDD010000241.1:0-6778 GCA_051871715.1 Muribaculaceae bacterium
CGATCAACCAAATTTGCTAATCTTGCGTAATTGAGGCTCGTTGATAATGCGGATGCGACGCCCGTCAACGCCAATCAATTTCTCATTTACAAATGTCGACAAAGTTCGAATGGCATTAGCAGTCGTCATATTCGATAGGTTTGCCAGGTCTTCACGAGCCATATAAATTTTCAGCGTAGATTCATCGTCCTCGTACCCATAGTTGTCGCGCAACACCATAAGCGCCTCGGCAAGGCGTCCACGAATATGTTTCTGAGTGAGATTAACTATTCTCGTATCCGAGCCACCGAGATTGCGCGATAATTCCTTGATAAAGAACCATGCCAATTCGCGGTTGTTATCTATCATTTCTCGCACCAACGATAATGGTAGTGCTCCAAGCGTTGACGGCTCAAACGCTCCGGCGCTCGATACATATGGTTCATTAGCAAAATATGCTCTATATCCAAAGTATTGTACAGGGCGGATGAGGCGCAAAATCTGCACACGACCTCCAACGCCCTCCTTGAATTTCTTGACCTTGCCCTTGAGCAAGCACCATAGATATTCGGGCTCGTCACCTTCGGCATAGATAAATTGATTCTTCTTGAATGTCTGTATCGTGAAGTTATCAACTATCTGACGCTTCTCCTGTGGATTGAGGATTGACCATATATCAGCCATATCCTCATTTACTACCTTCTCTATTGCAGATTTAATCATTATCTAAGACCTGTACTTATGTTTTAGAACATCATTTCAAAACACAAAGTTAGAATATTATTACAAAACAAAAAAATTTTTTGCTAAAAAATCATTCAACTGCCCAATTTTTTATCAATTTTCACAAAACACTACATAAATACGATTTGCGAGGATTTTCTAAATAAATCACATACAGATACTTGTCTATTAACAAAAAAAGTCGTACCTTTGCGGTGCTTTTTAGCATCCCCCGTGTGATGGGAAATTAAGAAGCGTCTTAATTTTGAGTAACACATTAATTTTTAAGCAAATGAAAACATTCGCCCTCGCCGCTCAGCCCCGTACTGAGTTAGGCAAAAAAGCAACCAAAGCGTTGCGCGCACAGAACTTGATTCCTGTGGTATTGAATTGTGGTCAAAACGCCACCAACCTTACAGTCTCTGTTGATGCTGTTCGTAAACTCGTTTATACTCCTGATATCTTCGCCATTGAGCTCGATATCAATGGTGACAAGCGCATGGCTGTCCTCAAGGATATCCAGTTCCACCCCGTTAAGGACGACATCCTCCACATCGACTTGCTCGAGGTTAACGAAACCAAGCCCGTGGTTGTTGAGGTACCCGTGAAACTCGAAGGTCACGCCGAAGGTGTTAAAGCCGGCGGTAAGCTCAGCCTCTCGATGAAGAAGCTCAAAGTGAAAGCTATCTACACCAACATCCCCGAGCGTCTCGTTATCAACGTTGACAACCTCGGCTTGGGCAAGACTCTCGCTGTCGGTGACCTCCACTTCGACAACCTTGAATTGATGAATGCCAAGAACGCTGTCGTTTGCGCTGTTCAGCTGACTCGCGCTGCTCGTGGTGCTGCTGCCGCCGCCGCTGCCGCTGCTAAGTAAGAAGCGTCCTGACGAATGAAGCAACTTATTGTTGGGTTAGGTAATATCGGCGATGAATACGCCAATACTCGACACAACATCGGATTTATGATATTGGACGCCTTTGCCGAGGCGTCCAATATTTCTTTTTCGACCGAGCGTTATGGCGACGTTGCTCACGCTCGGCTCAAGAACCAACAACTTGTCTTGCTCAAACCTTCTACATATATGAATTTGAGCGGCTCAGCTGTGAGGTATTGGATGCAAAAAGAAAATATTCCGGTCGAAAATGTATTGGTCCTCGTTGACGATATATCTCTCCCATTCGGTGCAATACGACTTAAGACGCGAGGTAGCGATGCCGGTCACAACGGACTCAAAGACATCGCTCGACAGATTGGCACCGAAGCGTATGCCCGACTGAAATTCGGTATCGGCAATGACTTTGCCCGCGGTTGCCAAGTAGATTATGTACTTGGAAACTTTACTCCCGAGCAACGTGTTGCCCTTCCCGAGAGGCTCAAAGTAGCATCTGATTGCATCGCTGAATTTATCCTCGCCGGTCCGGGCTCGGCTATGTGTAAATTTAATAACAAATGATTTGTGGCAAGTTCTGAGGTAAGAATTGATAAATGGTTGTGGGCTATGCGCATCTTCAAGACGCGCACCATTGCTACTGAAGCCTGCAAAAAGGGGCGTATTACACTTGGTGATGACCCCAATCCGGTCAAGCCGGCTCGCATGATTCATGTGGGTGACATCATCCATGTGCGCAAGCCGCCTATCACTTACTCTTTCCGCGCTAAAGCATTGACCGAGAATCGCCTCGGGGCTAAATTAGTCCCCGATTATGTGGAAAATATCACCCCTCAAGACCAATATGATTTGCTCGATGTTGTCAAGATTTCGGGCTTCATTGACCGTCGCAAAGGTCTCGGACGCCCAACAAAACGCGAGGGTAGGGAACTCGCCCGTTTTACCGACTCATACGCCAGTAGCGATGGCTGGGATTTTGATTTTGACGACCTTAACGATGATGAATTATGAGGTTTGACGAACTCGACTTGGAATATGACGTTTTGGATGCTCTCGATGCAATGCAATTTGTCGAGTGCACTCCGATTCAGGAGCAAGCAATCAATGTCGTCCTCGATGGCGACGACCTCATCGCTTGCGCCCAAACAGGTACCGGCAAGACTGCTGCCTATTTGCTGCCTATCATAAATAATCTCGCTCGGGAGAACGATGCTCCTCGCGACGCCATCCGATGTGTGGTGATGGTCCCCACTCACGAGCTCGCTCAACAGATTGACCGCCAACTCGAGGGCTTCTCTTACTACCTGCCAATCAGTAGTGTCGCTATTCACGGCGGCACTGATGGCAAGGACTTCGCCCGTCAACAACGTGGACTCAAGATGGGCGCTGATATTGTTATTGCTACTCCCGGTCGACTACTTGCACACATGAAAATGGGCTATGTCAACCTATCACAGGTCAGCGTATTTGTTCTCGATGAAGCCGACCGCATGCTCGATATGGGCTTCTATGACGATATTTTTCAAATCGCCTCCAAGTTGCCTCGCGAACGTCAAACACTGATGTTCTCGGCAACGATGCCCGTCAAAATTCAGCAACTTGCCAAAACTATTATGCACGACCCGGTCGAGGTCAAAATTGCAGTCTCAAAACCTACCGAGAAAATTGACCAATCAAAGGTCGTTTGTTACGAAAATCAGAAAACGCCTATCCTCAAATTTCTCTTCAAACATACTTTCTCCAAGCGAGTTATAGTCTTCGCATCGAGTAAACTGAAAGTGAAGGACTTGAACCGTGAATTACGTTCTGCCGGTTGGAAAACAGGAGAGATGCATAGCGATCTTGATCAACCGGCTCGCGAAAAAGTCATGAACGATTTTCGTGCCGGTCGCATCGATATCCTTGTTGCTACTGACATTGTCGCCCGTGGTATTGACATTGATGATATTGCCATGGTCGTAAATTATGACGTCCCTCACGAAGCCGAAGATTATGTCCACCGCATCGGTCGTACCGCTCGCGCAAACAATGATGGCAAAGCCGTGACGTTCGTTAGCGAGCGTGACCGTCGCAAGTTTAAATATATTGAAAACTTCCTCGGCTACGTAGTGCGTTGCGAAGATATACCTGCCGACTTCGGCAAATTGCCTTCATACGATTCTTCTGAGCATTCCGATAATAAGCCTAAGCGCAATGGCAAGAACAAATATGGTCGGCGGGACCGTCCACGTCGCAATCAGCCTAAAATTGACAAGCCATCTTCAAATCAATCCGCTGATAACGAGGAAAATAAAAAGCCACAAAAACAACGTAGAAGATGGCATCATCGTCCCAAAAACAAGGGCGATAAAGGCTCTGAGTAAGTTCACTTCCATGCCTCTTTTACTTTTTTTGATTATTTAATGATTTTTCCTCCTCTTTTTTCACGAATATTAAGAGCAAAATTTGTAAATTTGCACAGATAACATAAAACTAATCCGAAAATACAGAATACACTAAATACTATTCATAACTAATTAACAACATGAAAAGAGTTTACACGTTTGGCGACGGCAAAGCCGAGGGTAGAGCAGATATGCGAAACCTCCTCGGTGGCAAAGGCGCCAACCTCGCCGAGATGAATCTCCTCGGCATGCCGGTTCCTCCCGGCTTCACCATCACCACTGAAGTCTGCACTGAGTACACACAGAATGGAAAGGACGAAGTCGTTAAACTTCTCAACGACGACGTTAAACAAGCCATCAAGCACATCGAAACCCTCACAGGTAAAGAATTTGACAACCCCGCAAATCCTCTCCTCGTTTCGGTTCGTTCCGGCGCTCGCGCTTCTATGCCCGGTATGATGGACACTGTCCTCAACCTCGGTATGAATGACGCTACTGTTGAGGCTCTCGCTGCCAAGAGTGGCAACCCTCGCTTCGCTTGGGATAGCTACCGCCGTTTCGTTCAGATGTATGGCGACGTCGTTCTCGGCATGAAACCCAAGAGCAAGACCGACATCGATCCCTTCGAGGAAATCATGGACAAGGTTAAAGAGCAGAAGGGTATCAAACTTGATACCGAGCTCACTGTTGACGACCTCAAGAGCCTCGTTAAGCTCTTCAAGGGTGCTGTTAAAGATTACACCGGCAAGGATTTCCCCGACAGCGCTTGGGAACAACTCTGGGGCGGCATCTGCGCAGTATTTGACTCTTGGATGAACGAGCGAGCTATCATCTATCGTCGTATGAACCAAATCCCCGAAGAGTGGGGTACCGCTGTCAATGTACAGGCTATGGTTTACGGCAATATGGGTGACAACTCCGCTACCGGTGTTGCCTTCTCACGCGACGCCGCTACCGGCGAGAATATCTTCAACGGTGAATACCTCATCAACGCTCAAGGTGAGGATGTCGTTGCCGGTATCCGCACTCCGCAACAAATTACCACCGAAGGCTCACGTCGCTGGGCTGCCCTCCAGGGCATCAGCGAGGAAGAGCGCGCTGCCAAGTATCCCTCACTCGAGGAGTCTATGCCCAACTGCGCCAAGGAACTCTTCGCTATCGCCGACAAGCTCGAAGAACACTACCGCGATATGCAGGATATGGAGTTCACCATCCAAGACGGCAAGCTCTGGATGCTCCAGACCCGCAATGGTAAGCGCACCGGCGCCGCTATGGTTAAGATCGCCATGGACCTCCTCCGTGACAACAAGATTGACGAAAAGACAGCACTCCTCCGCATGGAGCCCCAAAAACTCGACGAGCTTCTCCACCCCGTATTTGACAAGTCTGCTCTCAAGCGTGCCAAAGTCGTTGCCAAGGGTCTGCCCGCTTCTCCCGGTGCCGCTGCCGGTCAGGTAGTCTTCTCTGCCGACGAAGCCGAGGCTTGGGCTGAAAAGAAGCACAAAGTGGTTCTCGTTCGTATTGAGACTTCTCCCGAAGACCTCCGCGGTATGGCTGTCGCTCAAGGCATCCTCACCATGCGTGGCGGTATGACATCTCACGCTGCCGTTGTGGCTCGCGGTATGGGCAAATGCTGCGTTTCCGGTGCCGGCGAAATCGTAGTCGACTACAAGGCTAAGACTGTAGCAATGGGTGGCAAAGTTTACAACGAAGGTGACTGGATTTCTCTCAATGGCTCCACCGGCGAAGTATATGACGGTCAAGTGCCCACTACCGAGCCCGAGCTCGGTGGCGACTTCGGCGCTATCATGAACCTCGCCGCTAAATTCACCAAGACTCTTGTCCGCACCAATGCCGACACTCCTCGCGACGCTCGTCAAGCACGCGCATTCGGTGCTCAAGGTATCGGTCTGTGCCGCACCGAGCACATGTTCTTCGAGGGCGACCGCATCAAGGCCGTTCGCGAGATGATCCTCGCTTCCGACGAAGAAGGTCGCCGTGTGGCTCTCGCCAAACTCCTTCCCATGCAACGTGGCGACTTCGAGGGCATCTTCGAAGCTATGGACGGCTTCGGCGTTACAATCCGTCTCCTCGATCCCCCATTGCACGAATTCGTTCCTCATCAGACAGCTACTCAGAAAGAACTTGCTGAAGAAATGGGTATCTCTCTCGCCGAAGTTAAGGCTAAGGTTGATGCCCTCGAGGAATTCAACCCCATGCTCGGTCACCGCGGTTGCCGTCTCGGTATTACATATCCCGAGATTACCGAGATGCAGACTCGCGCTATCATCGAAGCCGCTCTCGCCGTTAAAGACCGTGGCATCGACGTTCACCCCGAAATCATGATTCCTCTCGTTGGTTCGCTCAAGGAAATCCAACACCAAGCCAACGTTATCAACGAAACAGCCGCCAAGGTATTCGAGGAACAAGGTCGCTCACTTCCCTACCTCGTAGGTACAATGATCGAAGTGCCTCGTGCAGCCCTTACTGCTGACCAAATCGCAGGCGTTGCCGAATTCTTCTCATTCGGTACCAACGACCTCACTCAGATGACATTCGGCTTCTCACGTGACGACGCTCCCAAGTTCCTCAAATACTACAAGGAACACGGCATCATCAAGGTTGATCCCTTCGAAGTTCTCGACCAAGAAGGCGTAGGTCAACTCGTCGAAATGGGCGTCAAGAAAGGTCGCGCTACACGTCCCGAACTCAAAGTCGGCATCTGTGGCGAGCACGGTGGTGAACCCTCATCTGTCAAGTTCTGCGCTAAATTAGGCATGAACTACGTCAGCTGCTCACC
>JBJEDD010000242.1:0-6761 GCA_051871715.1 Muribaculaceae bacterium
CCGAGAGCAATATTTTATTAAAAATTTTCATATCTTTTTATCCTTGTTAATCTTGATGATTGATATTAGAAAGTAGCAATCAAACCGAGGGTGAAGGTAATAGGACGAGGATAACAGTTGTCGTCTATGCCGGAGAAGACTTCGGGGTCGACGCCTTTGTACTTGGTGATAACGAAGGCGTTCTGGCAAGCGCCGTAGAGACGGAGGTTGAGCTTGTTCTGGAGGAGGTTCTCGAAGGTATAGCCAAGGGTAATGTTGTCGCAACGCAAGAAGGAAGCGTTCTCGATCCAGTAGTCACTGAGGTTGATGTGGGCGTCATTGCTCAAGAAGATAAATTCGTCCTTCATCAAGTTGTGGAGGTCATAGCGGTTAACGTCGGCAAGACGAG
Source organism: Muribaculaceae bacterium (assembly GCA_051871715.1). Taxonomy (GTDB): domain Bacteria; phylum Bacteroidota; class Bacteroidia; order Bacteroidales; family Muribaculaceae; genus CAG-873. The sequence continues at coordinate 389 of JBJEDD010000242.1, forward strand.
TGCGCGAGTAGCGGGGGTTGTTGTAAACGTAGTTGCCGATATTAGCACGGAGGGTAAATCCGAAGTCCCAGTTCTTGTAACGGAAGTTGTTGGTGAAGTTGAGAGTCACCTTGGGATCGGGAGAGTGGTAGTTGATGAGGTCGGCGTCGTTGATTACACCGTCGGCGTTTTGGTCAACATATTGACCGGGGATGGGGTCGCCGTTGGTGTCATAAACTTGCTGGTAAACACGGTAAGTGTAAGCAGCCTCGCCGGGCATGTGCCATTGGAGAGTACCACCGGTACCGCTGGGGAGACCGCGAGCCTCAACCATATCGGTAGTAACGTCACCGGTGAGGGCGGTAATCTCGTTGCGGTTCCAAGCGACGTTAGCGCTGGTAGTCCAGGTGAAGTCGCGAGTAACGATGGGACGAGCGGTGATATTGAATTCTACACCATAGTTCTTGAGGTCACCGATGTTGGTGGTGAGGTAGTTGGAGGTCTGCATACCCTTAGATGGGGTGAAGGCGAGGAGGTCTTCGGTCTTGCGCAAGTAGTATTCAACAGATGCAGTGATGCGGTTGTTGAGGAATGCGAAGTCCATACCGACGTTCCAGTTGGTGGTAGTTTCCCACTTGATACCGTTGTCGTAGGGTTCGGGATAGATGGGGTTCACCCAACCGCCGTTGTAACCGGGATATTGGAAGCCGGTGGAGGTAGAGGTTGTGTAAACGGGCATGTAGGGGAAGTAGCTACCGCCGAGGTCTTGCTGACCGGTCTTACCCCAGCCGAGGCGGAGTTTCCACTCGTTGAGGACCTTGCTGTCGCGCAAGAAGGGGAGGTTGTTGATCTTCCAGCCGAGAGCAACAGAGGGGAAGAGGCCCCAACGGTGCTTCTTGGCGAAGCGAGAAGAACCATCATCACGGAGGTTGACGGTCAAGAGGTAAGTGTCGTCGAAGATGTAGTTAACACGGCCGTACCAAGAGACGAGTTGGAGGACGTTGGCCCACTCAGAGTCGGGATAGTTGCCGACAACTTCGCCGATGTGGCTTTCATTGCTCCAGTTGTAGTTGAAGGAGCCGTCTTGATAACCGAAGTAGCTACCGCTATCAACGGTGGGAACGAAGCCCTTGGACCAGATGTAAGTGTTGCTGTGGCCGAAGTAGCTGAAGCGCTGCCAGTCGTAACCGGCGACAACGTCAACGCTCGACTTGAGGGCATCGAATTCCTTCTTGTAGTTGGCGTAGAACGACAACATGGTGTTGCGCTGAACTTCGTACCATTTGTAGCGAGTAGCGGCACCGGCAGCGCCGTTGATGGTGCGCATACCGTCGTTGGTCCAAGCGCTGAGCGAGTTTTCGGCAGTGACGCTACGGCACTTGTTCTGCGAAACTTGGTAACCAAGGTTGAGGTTGAAGTGCAACTCGGGGAGGAAGTGGAGAGAGTAGTCAAATTGGATATTACCGTTAGAAGAGAGAGTGGTGTTGTGGCTTTCCACGTCGTCGAGCATAGATACGGGGTTGCGGCTGGCGTTGTTGTCCCACATACCGGTGGTCGATGAGATGAATTGAGTGAAGCCATTGTACATAGTCAGACCGGTGTTGCCGTTAGTAGGATAGTTGGTGTAAACGGTCTGAGTGGGGTCATAACCAACAGCAGCACCGATAGCGCCGGTATCGGCATTTCCGGTGTAGATGTAAGAGCCCGAAGCCTGAGCATTAACAGCCAAGTGGTCGTCGAAGAACTTGGGAGCGAGGTTGAAGCCTACGGTAGTACGCTGCATCGACGAAGTCTTGAGGATACCTTGGTTGTTGGTGTAAGAGAGGTTAACGCGATAGGGCATGAGGCTTGTTTTGCCACCGATGCTGAGGTCGTAGTTTTGAGAGATAGAAGTGCGGAGGACTTCGCTCTGCCAGTCGGTATCAGCGTTGCCGAGTTTAGCGATAGCGGCATCGGTACCGATGTTAGTGCGTACCCAGTCGGCAAACTCAGCGCCGCTCATCATTGAGAGAGTCTTGCGGGCAGTGTTTACGGTGAAATTCATCGAGAAGTCGACCTGAGGACGGCTTGAAGTACCCTTCTTGGTGGTGATGATGATCACACCGTTAGAAGCGCGGCTACCATAGATAGCGGTAGCGGAAGCGTCCTTAAGGATGGTAACAGACTCGATGTTCTGGGGAGCAATCATGGTGAGGGCGTTAGCGCCGCCACCGTTAGATTGGTTGGTTTGGGGCACGCCGTCGATCACGATAAGGGGGTCGTTGGAAGCGCTCAAAGAGGAACCGCCACGGATGCGGATGTCGGCACCGCCGGAGGGGTTACCACCGTCGAGAGTAACGACAACACCGGGGGCGGCGCCCACGAGGAGGTCTTGTGTAGAAACGGCGATGCCAGCCTCGATTTCATCGGGCTTGATGACGGCAACAGAGCCGGTAGCATCTTGTTTCTTGACTGTACCGTAACCTACAGCGACCACTTCTTGAAGAGCGACAGCGCTGGAAGTGAGGTGCACGTCGATGTTAGTGCGACCCTGAACGGCAACGGTTTGTGTTTCGCAACCAATGTATGAGAACACGAGCGAAGCCTGGGGGTCAACCTCGATGACATAGTTGCCATCAAAGTCGGTAGTAACACCGAGAGTTTGACCTTGCACCACCACGCTCGCGCCGAGGGCGGGCTCGCCTTCGGGCTCATACACAGTACCACTGACTGTGATTTTTTGCGCTAATGCCGGAAAAGTGCAGGCAATTACCATAGCAAGAGCCAGCATTGCTTTCCGTGTCATTTGTAAACAAATGTTCTGCATGCAAGTAGATTTTTAGTTAGTAAATGTATAATCTCAAAAAATTTTAAAAATTCAATTTGTAAAGCCTATCAAAGCGCGCAGAGGGTATCTCGGGACTCATGAAGAGCACCGTAACTTGTTAGCAATGAACACATAAAAGGGTAAAGCCTAAATCGGCAGTGTCTTTCCATGGCTTGTCTCGCTCACAAATTTAAGGTTACTCTCCCCCGGGCATATCCCGATGCTGAGGTTTTCTCACCGCAAAGTAAATCAATTTTCTCCAATCTTACCAAAAATTAACGCTATTTTTATGGCTCGATTTGCACATTTAACAGTGTTAAGTTAACCATCACAATAATTTTAACAATTAAACTTAGAAGTACTTGTCGACCATACGTCGTATAATGACGCAATTTACAGCGGTAATAAGAGCCAAAACGGCGACACCGACAGCGATAGCCGACAAAGGCGATGCCGGCGAAGCGCCGAGAGCCTTGACGGTAGGAGTCCAAAGCCCGGAGATGAGCAAGACAGCAACGACCGAGAGCAACAGGACGCCTGTGTTGATGGTCCCCACCAGCAACATATAGTATCGCGATACCTCAGCCGGGGAATAACCGAGCAAGATGAGCCCGGCAATAGACTTTCCATTTTTCTGTATAAGGAGGAAAAGGCTGAGCACGAGGATGAACAGCGCCAGCAATGTGATGACGGCACCGACTGCAGCGACCGAAGCGCTGACGATGCGGAGCAAGTAGGTGGCACGGCTGCTTGTGTCCTCGGGACCGGCGACAATATAATTATTGTGAGACATATACTTGCCGACAGCGGGGTCGGAGGGGTCGTTCACCTCAACAATCAGGCGGGAGGGGTTGCCAATGGCGCCACTGCCATAGATGTCATGAGCCCAGTCCATGAACGATTGAGGCACGCAGATGGTGTTAATCCAGTTGGAGAAGCCCACGATGCGAGCATCGAAGGTATCGCGGTGCCCGTTGCCCGAGAGGGTTACGCGCAGCGGGATTGAGGAGATTACACCCTCGCTGACCACCGGCATGCCACCGGATGTGGCGAAGCCGAAGTTGTAGAGCGCGAGGTAGTCCTTGGAGATAACGATAGGGATGAGAGGGCTCTCGGGATCGAAATCGAAGCCACGAATCGAGGCATCTACAAGTCGGTCGGGGATAGACTCGAAGAACATCGCCGAGGTGAGGCTGCGACCGCCGAAGTCGACACCTGCCCACACGCCGAAGTCGGAGACTTGGAAAGCCGAGACGCCCGAAGCCCAGGGCTGAGCCTCGATATCGGCAATTTCGGCTGCATCGAATGAGGGAGCGCTGCCCGTGAGGGTGTTACCGAGCCCGACAGGCTTAGAGATGACCATATTGCGAGGAGAAACGAGTGTAACACCACCCCGGGATTTCATACCCAGAGCACCGCCGAGGTCTACATAGAATTGGACAGCCGACATAACGATGACTATGCCCACGAGTGTAGCGAGCGAGTAACCGACAATCTGCCAGACGCTAATATTTCGCTTTAAGAGTTTGCGTATCATAGATTTAGCGGGATTACAGGAGATTTGATCGAGAGAGGATTACCCACGGAGGTGAATATGATAGCGGCACCATAGCGAGCAGCCTCCTCGAGGATCAAGTCGGCACACAATTTATTGTTGAAAGCATCGAGGTGGCTGACCGGCTCGTCGAGCAAGATAAAGTCGAAGGGCTGGCAGAGGGCGCGGACCAGGGCAACGCGTTGTTGCTGTCCTACCGATATTTGACCGGCGAGGCGATCGGCGAGGTCAGCAACGCCGAGGCGGTCGAGCATTTGGAGGATTTGTTGCTGCGACTTGGTGTCGGTGAGGCGGTTTTTGAGTTTGATATTGTCCATCACTGACAGTTCAGCAAAGAGCCCGAGTTCTTGTGGCAAGAAAGCAAGATGTCGGCGGCGCAGTTCGCACCACTGCTCTACCGAGATGGCTCGAGCATCGAGGTCATCAAAGAAAATGTTGCCGAGATAGTCGCGTCGGGAGCCGTAGATAAAGCCGCAGAGCGAAGTCTTGCCGGTTCCCGACGAAGCATTGAGACAGTAAGTCTTGCCGCACTCGAGGGCAACATCGCCGAGCATCACGCCCGAGGAAGCAAATCGCTCGCGCCCCGGGGCATTGTCAAAGACTGCGGGGAGGAGTCCCCGCAGTCTTATTGTTTGAATATGATTAATGTTGTGTGTCACTAATTAAAAATTGCGCTCCAAAATGGAATGTAACTTTTGCAAGAAAGGTTGGTCGCTGTCGACCAAGTCGAGTTCGGCATGAAGCGACGACTCCATTACTTTGAGATTACCCTTAAAGCCAATGCCGAGGTCGACAAACTGGTTCAAGACAGGGTGGTCGGCGGGGATATTAACACCGAGATAAGCGAGGCAATCGCCAGCAGAGGGGTGCGAGCCGGAGTATTCATCGCCAAGTGCAAAGACTACGACATCGCCGTCTTCTTTCACGGATATATCAACACCGTCAGAGGTAATAATGTACTCATCGCCTTTGCTTTTCACCTTAGCGCCTGTAGTTTTTGCTAAATCAACAATATCCTTCAATAAACGGTGCCCCTTGCCGTTGTCGGTAGACAATACCATAGTAACTTGTAATGATTCAGGGTCTAATTTAAGTTTACGCAGCCTATTCACATTAACGTTATTCATATCAATATTATATGCAACGCCTCTTACTTCATCGAAAGGCTCAGACATATTTGTCGGCAGACCGGTATACTTACAAATTAACTGTACCAGACTCTCGTTTTTAACGCCACCGAAAGCCACAGACAAGGGAGCATCGGTATACAAATGCTTCGAGATGTCGGCAATGGGGGCCAAGTCCTCGCCAAGGATCTCGGAGATGGAGAGATCCTTACCATTCTCGTCGTACAGATTAACATTCAACTCGGCTTTGGTGCCATTTAAAGCGATATCATAAGCAATCGCGCCTTCAAAATCGATGTTGAGCATGCCAATCTTCTTATCAACCCATACAACGCCATAGACGGTCTTGCCGGCGCGAGCCAAGAGGAGATCCTGCTTCCAGCCGTCCAAAGGCTCGTGTGAGCGGTCGATTATCCTTTCGACACAATCGTCGAGGTCGGACTCATCGTAGCAGTCGAAAGCGATGAGTTGATTATCAAGGATAAGCAACGCGTTACCATCCTTCATATAGACATTGTGACCATCAACTGAACTTTTCTCGTAATCGAGTTTTTTGAGGGAGGAGGTGAGAGCATCGGCATCCTTGATAGAAGCCATCATAACTACATAAGGTGCCTTATCATAGGCAGCGATAGCAGCGAGGTTGTAGTCAATGCCCTTGATTTTCATCACATCGGCATTAGGGAAGAAGTCCTTAGCGGCGGCGGGAGCAGTGAGAGTACCGCCATCGGTTTTGGCGCCCATAGAACGAAGGACGTCAATAGGACGGAAAAATGCAACTGCTTCAGCATCATCACCCACAGCGTTGAGGAGATTAGCGGTTTTCTTGTCGGAGCAGCCGGAAGCCATGACCATGGCGACCAGGGAGAGGGCTACGAGACCAAATCTAAATAACTTTTTCATACT
>JBJEDD010000243.1:0-6740 GCA_051871715.1 Muribaculaceae bacterium
CAGCACTGTACAATCGTATCGGCAAGCGCATCATAGGCGTGGGTAACCGCTATGGCACCGGCGCCGACGGCTCGTCGCGCAACATCCCCAGTTCATACGAGATGCCACGCAATGCCATCGACCTGTCGGTAGGCAAAAAAATCGGCAAATGGGAACTACGATTTGCAGTGCGCGACTTGCTCGCCGAGCGATACACATTCAAACAGTTTGAAGACGTGGTACTCAACGGCAACAAGACCACCATCGAGGAGACAACTCGCTCATGGCGCCCCGGTCGCACATTTAATCTCACCGTATCATACAGTTTTTAACATATATAAAACCACATGAAACTTAAAGTAAAAAAGATGTTAAGCGCCATGACAGTGTCATTGAGCGTAGTAATGGGACTTGCAACAGTATCGTGCTCATCCGACGAGCCAAGTAAGCCTGAGAACACCGACCCCGAGGTAACCTATCAAGGCAATGTAGCCTATAGCAAGGGCTTGCTGTTCAACAATGGTACTGAAATCGGTAACGGCACACAGCACTATCACTTCACAGGAGATGTCACCCTTCCCAAGGGTGTGTACACGCTGCGTGGCTGGGTATATGTAGATGCCGGTGCTAAACTGCGCATCCCCGCCGGCACCATCATCAAGGGCGACAAGCAGACTATGGCATCGCTCATCGTTGAACCGGGCGGATATGTAGAAATGAACGGCACACAATCGGCACCCATCGTGATGACATCGGCTCAGCCCGCAGGCGAGCGTCGCCCCGGCGACTGGGGTGGTCTCATCATCTGCGGACGCGCTCGCAACAACCAAGGCACTCAGCAGATCGAAGGCGGACCTACCACCATCCACGGAGGTGACAACGATGCCGACAATTCGGGCATCTACCGCTATGTTCGCGTGGAATTTGCCGGCTACCCCTTCGACACCGACAAGGAAATCAATGGTGTGACCTTCGGGTCGGTAGGTAGCGCCACTGTCGTCGATCACATACAAGTATCCTACTCCAACGACGACTCGTTTGAGTGGTTTGGCGGCGCGGTAAACTGCAAATACTTGGTAGCCTACTGCGGCTGGGATGACGAGTTTGACACCGACAACGGCTTCAGCGGCACAGTTCAATACTGTCTGTCGGTACGCGACCCGCGCATCGCCGATACATCGCAAAGCAACGGCTTCGAGAGCGACAACAATGCCAGCGGCGCCGAGACCACTCCTTTCACCACTGCAACCTTCCGCAACGTCACATTTATCGGACCCCGCACCTCACGCAACAGCGACTTTGTGAACAACTCCGACTATATCACCGCCGGCAATCTCTTCCCCAATAACGGCTCAAAGCTTGGTCGCTTCCAAGCAGCAATGCAGATTCGTCGCAGCAGCCGTCTCAATGTCGAGAACACCCTTGCAGTAGGCTATCCTATCGGTCTGATTATTGACGGTGAAAAAGGCAACACCGTGAAGTATGCCAAGGATGGAGCATTCCACCTCTCCAATGTAATCTTTGCCGGTATGGACGTCATCGGCACCGACAAGAACAAGGAATACGAGGACTACTTGTACGACTTCGCCACCGGCACCGAGGACCGCTCGCAAGTATCTTACTCGCACAGTTTCTTCCTGAGCGGCGCCGGCAATCGCGCCACCGACGAAGCATCGCTCGGGCTGACCGACCCTGCAGGGATCGGACAAAATTACTGCCCGTCAACTGCTATCAGCGATGGCAAGGGTGGCTATGTAGGTGCCTTCCGCGATGCATCTGACAATTGGCTCGCCGGATGGACCGAGTTTGACCCGCAACACGCCGTATATTAAATCACCTAAACCATTTAATAATGCTTCCATGGCTCACAGTCGCAGTGGGTCATGGAAGCGCTTTTTATAAAGATTGTGAGATTTTGGGCTATTTTAGCCAAAAAGATTGTGAGATTTTCGGAAAAATCGCCAAGATTATGAGATTTTGGGCATTTTTAGCCAAAAAGATTGTGAGATTTTCAACAAATATCGTATCTTTGCGCTCAAAATGAATGAGATATGGAAATGAAGGTATTCAGACGAAAACTCTATGACAAGATGCTTCGATGGAAAGAGGAGCGCAACGGCAGTACAGCATTGCTTATAAAAGGAGCAAGGCGTGTAGGTAAGTCAACCCTTGCCGAAACGTTTGCCAAAAATGAGTATGACTCATTTATACTTATAGACTTCACTGAAGTATCACAGGATGTCAGGGATTTGTTTGAGGATATATCCGACCTTGATTCTTTGTTTCTACAACTGCAATTTAAATTCCATACACGACTTTACCCAAGAAAATCAGTCATAGTATTTGACGAAGTCCAAAATTGTCCATTAGCACGTCAAGCCATTAGAAAATTGGTTAAAGATGGTCGATATGACTATATAGAGACAGGCTCTCTGCTCTCAATCAGAAAAAATGTGCAAAACATCCGCATACCGAGCGAAGAGACTCGCATTGCATTGTACCCCATGGACTACGAGGAGTTTAGATGGGCATTAGGTGACGATGTAACCGTTCAGATGCTTAAAGAAGCTTTCGATGCGCGCACAGGCTTGGGTGATGCTGTGACAAGACAGTTGCTACGCGACTTCAGGTTATATATGATTGTAGGCGGCATGCCACAAGCTGTAAGCACGTATATCGAAACAAATAACTTGGGCGCCGTTGATGCCATAAAGAGGGAGATATTGGAGTTATATGCCGATGATTTCAGGAAGATAGATCCATCGGGCAAGGCGACAAGACTGTTCTACGCTATCCCCAGACAGCTTAATAACAATGCTTCACGGTACCAACTATCGAGCGTAATTGAGAGTGGGAAAATGAGCAAGGTTGAAGAAATCATTCAAGATATGGAGGATTCGCAGGTGGTAATGGTCGCACACCACAGCAACGACCCAAATGTAGGGATGCCGTTGCATGAAGACTCTGACAGGTATAAGATGTATCTCAATGATACCGGCTTATTTATCACCCTGGCATTTAGAGACAAAGACATTACAGAGAACGTCATATATCAAAAACTGCTTAGCGACAAGTTATCAGCCGACTTGGGGTATGTATATGAGAATATTGTAGCTCAGATGTTGAAATCATCAGGTGACGAATTGTTTTACCACACATGGCCTACAGAAAGCGGCAAACATAATTATGAGATTGACTTCCTATTGTCGCGTGGCAACAAGGTGTGCCCTATTGAAGTAAAATCGTCGGGCTACAAGAGGCATGCTTCATTGGATGCTTTCATAAAGAAATATCCCGACAGGGTGTCACAAGCCTATCTGCTATACACTAAGGACCTGCGCAAAGATGGCATCACACTGTTGGTGCCGGTCTTTATGACTATGTTTCTGTAATTATCAATTTATTGCGCAAGGCATCATTTAATCAGATGCGGACCTCGAGACGACCCGATTCTAATGCTCGTGAATAGAGATTGCGCGAAATCATCTCGTCGAAGCGATGACGCTGAGCGTTGAGCAGGCGCGATACTACTGTGGGGCGAGCTATTTCGAGCGGCATAGTAGTGCCGGGTGGCAGGACCTCGATGATGTGAAGGAGATAGACAAAAGAGCCGGCAGTGTGGTCGAGGGTTTTGTGCTGACGAAGCCAGGTCATGGGGTCATCGCCAAAGTCATAAGGGATACGCTGCTCGATCTGTTCCCAGTCGACCCAGCGGTCGCGGAAATAGTCATAATGGATAGCCGAGGAGAGGGATTCCTTCTCGAGGCGGTCGATATCCGCCGGCTTGTCCGACTGATATAGACGTCGCAGAACGCGAATGTTGGCGGCGCGGTCGGGCACCTTGAGATATACACCGCGAACAAATGGGCGGTCGATGACGAAATCGCCCTTGTGAGCCTCGTAATAAGCGGCAATGGTATCCTCGGGGATAGAGTCGGCTTGAGAATTAAAAAGTCGACGACGATACTCATTGAGAATGAGACTATTGCGATATTCCTCGGTGAGGCGATCGATTTCGGTCATATCAACCTCGGTGGCGGCATATTCGCTGACCAATCGCGTATCAATCCATTGCTTGATATACCCTGTGGCAAAGGCGGTGGAATCTTCGGGCGAAAGACCGGCAGGGACAGCCCGGGCGACCTGTGCGGAGGTAAGGTATTCATCGCCTACCCTGACGAGATAGTCGCTCATTGTCTTCTCAACCTTCTTGCCTGAGCAAGAGGATAGCAAAAGCACAAGCCCTGCAACGAGCACGAGAGAAAGACGGCTGTAGCAGGGCTTGTTCATAAGTATGAAAAGTAGAGACGTATCAACAAGGTCACTTGACCTGTTGGAGCACGTCGGTATTAATCTTGACGGAGTACTTGGCGCGAAGGCTCTCGACCCAGCGGTGTTCCAAGTCGGCTTGGAAGTCAGAGACTACGAGACCGCGGACATCAGCAGCCTCCTCGGGAGCGGTGATGAGGCGACCGCGGAAGGCAGCGTAAGAGGGCCAGCGGGCATTGTCGTTGGTGGGCTTTTCGCCACCGAAAGCAAGGAAGTCGGTGATAGCATTTTCGCCCTTGGCGGCGATAACGCGTTCAACCTTGACATCGCGACCAAACTTGTCACGCATCTGCTTGGTAAAGTCGGCAGGCACCACGTCGAGAGGCATAGTCTCGGCAAATTGCATAGCCTCAGCGAGGATTGAGTCGTTGGAAGCAAAGATGATATAAGACTTGAATTTCTCTGTGCCACCCCACGAGTACTTGTCGCGGTTGGCGGCGAAGAATTGCTCCAATTCATCTTTGTTATCTGCAGCACGTTGCCATACGTTGCGATTGGAAATCTCAAAGAGGAGTATACCATCGCGATATTCGTTGACGAGGTTGCGATAGTCGGGGTTGGTGTTTACCAAGTCCTCGCGAGCGAGGTCGATGGCAGCCTCACCCATGACGTTAAATGCGGTGCTGCGGATGAGAGCGGCAATCTGCTCGCCACCCTTGAGCGCCGATACGGGCACCTGAGGCATTACCTGAGCGAGAGTGTATTTCTTACCGTTGAGGGTAAATACGTGGAGGTCGCTTGCCGCGAAAGTGGCAGTCATAGTAGAGTCGACAGTGCCGCCGAGTTCCTCAGCCCACTTGGCGATGCGAGTGAATGCCTTGTCGTTGAGTTTGCCCTTATAGTTGATAATTTGCTGTTGCATAAATTTGCGACGAGGGAGGCTACCGCGCTCATCGTTGCCGAAGGTGCGAATGATTGCCTCGCGGTTCTCCTCGAGAGTACCCTTGCCACGCTCATCGATTTTGTGAATGATGTGCCAGCCATAAGAGGTGCGGAAGGGGCGCGAAATGGTGCCTGAGGGCATTGCGAATGCCACAGAGTCGAACTCGTTGACCATAACGCCGGAGCCAAACCAGTCGAGACGACCGCCCTTGGCAGCGGAGCCGGGGTCTTCGGAGAGACGACGAGCGACATCGGCAAAATCGGCACCGCGCATCAGTTCGGTGTAGATAGAGTCGATGCGAGCCTCCTCAGTGGCGGCAGCGCTATCGGGTTTTTGAACAGTGAGGCGCAGAATATGCTCGCAGAGCACTTCGTTGCTGCGGCGTTCTTTCTCAACGCGGATGATATGGATGCCATAGCCCGAATTGATTACGGGCGATACCTCACCGACTGCAGTCTTGAAGGCAGCCTCCTCAAAAGGCCAAGGATAGCGACCGGCAACCACCCAACCCATGAGACCGCCACGGCGAGCCGAGGGGGTATCGATGGAGTATTGGCGTGCTACGTCCTCAAAGGTTGTGGTGCCGTCGAGGATGGCGGTGCGCAGGGAATCCAGGATTGCCTCCTTGCCTGTATTCATCATTATATGGCTGACATACAGGTCCTTGGACATATGCAGATAGTTCTGCTCAACGAGGGAGTCGAGGACCGAATTATCCACCAAATAGGGAGCGGCGAGTTCATCGCGGAACTGAGTGAACTCCTTGACGAAAGCGGCGGTGGTGTCAATGCCGGCAGCCTCGGCGTCGGCAACCTTGAGTTTGTAGTTGACAAACATCTCGACATACTCGTCGAGGGTCTGAGGCTCAACCTGTTGCGAGTTATTCTTGTGATACAGGTATTCAAATTCGCTGAGACGGACGTCCTTGCCATTGATGGTCATCAAGACAGGGTCGGCGCTCTTGGCAGCCAATGCCAGCAGGGCAACACCTGCTATGCCTAAAGCCAAAATCTGTTTTTTCATTTTATCGTTGTAACGTTAGTAATCGGGATTAGATTCAACTTAACTAACGATGAAATACACATATTATTATATAGGGCGGGCAAAAAAGTTAGCGCTGAGTGGCAGAGTAGTTGGGAGCCTCGGCAGTGATCGTTACATCGTGGGGATGGCTCTCGGCAACACCGGCACCGGTGATGCGAGTGAAGCGAGCGCTGTGCAGAGCCTCGACAGTGGGAGCGCCACAGTAGCCCATACCGGCACGCAAGCCACCAAGCATCTGGTAAACGACCTCATATAGGGTACCCTTGTAAGGTACTCGAGCAGCGATACCCTCGGGCACGAGTTTCTTGGCATCGCACTCGCCACCCTGGAAGTAGCGGTCCTTGGAGCCCTTCTCCATAGCCTCGAGCGAGCCCATGCCGCGATATGTCTTGTACTTGCGGCCATTGAAGATGATGGTGTCGCCGGGTGACTCCTCTACGCCGGCGAGCATACCGCCGAGCATCACCGAGTGAGCACCGGCAGCGAGAGCCTTGACGATATCGCC
>JBJEDD010000244.1:0-1760 GCA_051871715.1 Muribaculaceae bacterium
TTACAACCTTTTGCAATACCCACCAAATTTTTGGCGAATTTTTAACAAACTTTTACAGTCGAACTTTAGAAGTGTTAAAACCTTGACGACGAATGTAAATATTGCCGGGAGTAGGCTCGGCAACGGGCACACCCTGGAGGTTGAAGTACTCGACAGGAGCATCGGCGTCGACGGTGACGTCGCTGACGCCCTGCCCTGCGCCGTAGATGGTGAGGGTATTAGTCTCAAAATCAACGACAAAGTCGTAGGTACCGGGGGTGATAGCCCAGGAGTAAGCCGATGAAGCATTGACGCCGGCATAGAAGCGCTCGACCTTGACGGGAGAGCCGACGGTGACCTTGAGGTCCTTGCTCTCGGCGCCATATCGGTCGCCATTGTTAATGACGGCATCCCACTCGGTGGATGCGCCGGTGGTGCCGAGGGCGGTCACGAATGTGAAGAAGCCGAGGTTCTTGCCCTCGCCGCTGTCGGCGATGGTGACGTAGGAAGCGGTGTAGGTGTTGCCAGAGCGCTCCATGGCGATGCCGACATTAGTTTTCCAAGAGCCTTGGGGCAGATTGCCCATGAGGTACATTTGGTCGGGCATTTCGATAGGAATGTCGGGGTTGTCGGAGCCGTTCTCGCGGTCGAAGTTTACGTCGACCTTGGTCCAGACGCAGTAGCCGGTGCCCGAAGCCTTGATATCGGCAGAGGTATAACCGGCGGGGGTGTCGGTAGCGGAGCCGATGCGAACGACCACCTTGCCGACGCGACCGGTGATTTCAGCCATATAGCAATTAGTAGTGCTCTTGAGCACGGTGACAGCCGAGGTATTGGCGATGCCGGCAGACTTGCGGATGGCGATGAGCTTCTTGAGCTCGTCCTTGTAAGCCTTCCAGTGAGGGAGGAAGATACAGGGTGTGCCGGGCGAGAAGAGGATGAAGGCGTTAGCGGCGACTACGTTGCCGGTGAATTTGCTGCCGTCCTCGTAGGTGTCGTGGTTGTCGATGAAGGTAACGGCGAGTTGGGGATACTTATAATGGATAAGACCGGCAGGTTGCGGGGTGACATAGTTGGCGTTCCACACCAGTTGGGTCATATTATTAGAAGAGAACGCCGAGTTGATGGCATACTTGCAGGGGAAGTCGAAGGCGGCGGACTCGCTGCCGGTGGCTTCGATCCACGCAGCGCAGGCATCGTAGCTGCCGTCCCAATATTCGCCGACGGAGAAGCGTGGCTTGGCATATTGGTTGTAAATCTTGGTATAAGAGCCGCTGTAGCCCTTGACCATGTCGAGGCGGAAGCCCACGTAGCCGAGTTCGTCGAGGAGGAATTTGCAGTAGTTCTTGACGCAGAGTTGTACGTTGGCATTGGTATGGTCGAGGTCGCGAGCGCCGTCGAAGTTGTCGCCGGTGTCGCGAGCGCCGGTGGGCGTGGGTTGCCCGGCAGCGTAAGCCATTTCGTCGTTGGAGCAGATGCCCTCGAGTCCGATTTTGTATGTTACGCCGTTCCAAGTTTCGGTGGGGAAGTCATACCAGTTGGAGGCGCCGTTGCGGTGATTGACGACAACGTCGGCAATAAAGCCGGTGCCGCGCTTGTTGAATTCCTCGATCATCGAGCGGAGCTGGAGAGAAGTGCCGAAAGAGGAGTTGTGATTTGTGAACCAGTAGATGGGCATGTACCCCATGTTGTTGCCGCCGCCGGCATAGGCGCTGTTGGGGACCCAAATGAGGTCGAAGTAAGCGGAGAGCTCGCCGGCTTGGGAGGTGAGGTTGGTCCAG
>JBJEDD010000245.1:0-1757 GCA_051871715.1 Muribaculaceae bacterium
ATATCATGAAATCCAACCGCGCCGAGTTGGTAGCCGTCTATGGCAGACGACGTGTCGGCAAGACTTTCCTCATCAAAGAATACTTTGAGGGCAAGTTTGACTTCTATGCCACAGGCATTTACGAGGGCAAGAAGAGCGACCAATTGGCAATCTTCTACGATGAGCTTCAGCGCCACATCAGCACCCCCATCAAACGTCCTCGCTCATGGATGGAGGCTTTCATGGCACTACGCGACTATCTCGATGGGTTGCAGCACGACCGCATCGTGGTGTTTCTCGACGAATTGCCATGGTTTGACTACCCTAAAGAGCAAATCCTCAAGGCTTTTGAGTGGTTTTGGAACAGCTGGGGCTCCACCTGCGACAAACTCAAATTAATAGTGTGCGGCTCAGCCACTACATGGATGACCGACACCTTTATCGGTGGGAAAGGTGGGCTATACAACCGCACCACCGAGCGCATATACTTAGCACCATTCAACCTCTATGAGACAGAACAATTGCTACGTTCCAAGGATATCGACTGGGACCGCATGACTATCTTGGAGGCTTATATGACCTTCGGTGGCGTTCCGCTCTATTTGAGTATGCTTCGCAACAATCTCAGCCTATATGGCAACGTTGATGCCCTCTTCTTCGCCGACCATGCGCCACTACGCAGCGAGTATGAATTCCTATTCCAATCACTCTTCAAGTCCTCAGACTACTATACCGACATCATTAATGCCATTGCCTCCAAGAACATTGGCATCACCCGTTCGCAGATAGTCGAAAAAGCCAAGATAGCCAATAACGGCACCCTCACCAAGGCACTCAACAACTTGATATCCTGCGATTTCATCCGCAGTTACAACGCCTGGGGCAAGAGTCGGCGCGATACAATGTACCAACTCACCGACCTCTCAATCCTGTTCTATAAACGCTTTGTCGAAGGGTATAACACCAAGGACGAGCACTACTGGACCAACACCATAGACTCACCGGCACGACGTGCCTGGACCGGCATCGCCTTTGAACAAGTATGCCTAATCCACCTACCCCAAATCAAACAAGCGCTCGGCATTGCCGGTGTGCTCACCGAGGCATGCTCATGGCGTTTTGCCGGCGACGACAACTACCCCGGATGCCAAATCGACCTCCTCATCGCTCGGCATGACAAGGTTATCAATCTATGCGAAATGAAATTCTCTCAAGATGAATATTCAATAACACCGGCTTACAGCAAAGACTTGTTGCAACGTCGCTCAACGTTCCGCAACACCACGCACACCGGAAATTCGCTCCACTTGACAATGATTACGCCTCGCGGATTGCATCGTAATGCCAATTCCTCAATCATCAACAGCGTCGTAACTCTTGACAGCCTCTTCGAGCCCAAGCGCTGAACATGAAAAAGTGCGTCACGGGTTGTAACTTTTTGGGGGTGTGAGTCGTCTATTGTATGTAAGATGATTAAAAAGACTGAAGAATGAAAAACATCAAAGCATTTATCACAGCATGCGCCATGGCGTCGACCCTCGCCATGGGCGCCCAACAAACCGGTATCTTCGACAACGTCATAGCCCTCGAGGGGCAGCGCCAAGCTGCTGCCGAAGCAGGCGATCACGTCAAGGCTCTTGCCTTCTCCACCCAACTGATGGCTGAACTCGCCTCGCTCCCCGACTCAATAGTCGACAATATGGATCAAATGTGGGCTAATCAATACTACGAACTCGCCTGCCACCAATCGCGCTGCGGAATGGTCGATGAGGCGCTCC
>JBJEDD010000246.1:0-6660 GCA_051871715.1 Muribaculaceae bacterium
CACCATCTTTATTCATCAGAGACCAACAGTCTCCGTCCATTTTTACGGCAACGTAATCAATGTCGACCAACGTGTCGGGGGATTTGGAGCACCCACACATAGCCATGAGCAGACCAACAAATCCTAAGAAATAATTGAATTTCATAATAATTAGTTTTTAGTTGTAAGATTTGCGCAAAATTAACGAAATTTTCGCCAAAAATTACCCCCCCCAGTTAAATTATGTTAACTTGTGAGTAAAATAACCATGAGTACATTGATTGTACAACATGAGAGCATCTTGGTTTATGGTGTGTGGGGGCTGTGGTTTAAGCAACCCGCGTTGCGGGTTGGCTTTTTGGGGGCGGGCTGAAGTCCCCACGTAGTGCTCGCTACGCTGCGCCCAACGTGGGGTTACGCATGAGCAACCTGCTCCGCAGGTTCTTTGAAGGTTGAGGGTTTATGGTTTAGAGTTGAGGGATTTTGTGGTTTGCAACCCTTCCAGGGTTGTTTTTTCGTTTTGTTGGGAGCCCCGGGGAGGGCTGCACCCACCCCGGGGTTACTGATGTTGAGACCCCTCCAGGGTCTTATCGCTGCGCTGCGCACTACGTGGGGTTACGCATGAGCAACCTGCTCCGCAGGTTCTTTTAGGGTTTAGAGGAGGGGCGGGGTGTCTTTGATGGTGTCCATGACGAAGACGCTCTGGACGGAGTCGAGCATGGGGAGGTGCCCTAATTTGTCGGTGACAAATCGGCGGTAGGATTTCATGGCGGCGACTTGTACCTTGAGCATGTAGTCGTAGTCGCCGGAGACGTTGTAGCACTCGGTGACCTCGGACATATTATTGACGGCATCGGCAAAGTCCATGTGTATCTCGGTGTTGATGTGTCGTAGTTTGACCTTGCAAAATACGGTGAAGTTGCGTCCGATGTTTTCGAGGTTGAGCCTGACGGTGTAGGCGCTGATGACGCCTGTTTGTTCGAGGCGGCGCATGCGCTCGAATACCGGGGTGGGCGAGCGATGGACCTTGGCAGCGAGTTCGCGCACCGACTGCCGGGAGTCCTTCTGCAGTTCTTGAAGTATGCGTATGTCGACATCGTCGACGGTGTAGTTGGTGAGGTCTTGTTCCATGTTGTTCTGTTTTGGTTGCAAAGATAGTGAGAAAAATGAACAAATCAACTATAATTTTGATAAATTATGTATGATTGTTCTATAATTATAGCAAAGTTTGGAATATATACGCAATTAGTGGTAACTTTGCAGCGAATTAAAAATAACTCACTAATACAGTACAGACATGAAACAAGATACATTGAAAGGCTATCGATTTGACACACTGCAGGTGCATGCAGGACAAGAGAATGATGCTGACCCGGCATTGAACCCTACCGGAGCGCGCGCCGTACCAATCTATCAGACAGCGGCTTATCTCTTTGAGAACTCAGCGCATGCAGCGGCTCGCTTTGACCTCTCGGCACCCGGTAATATCTACGGACGCTTGACCAATCCCACACAAGATGTGCTGGAGCAGCGCATCGCAGCCCTCGAGGGAGGTGTAGCAGCGTTGGCGCTCGGCTCGGGTGCTGCTGCAGTGACCTATACCTTGGAGAATGTGCTGCGCCCCGGCGACCACATTGTGGCAGCCGACAACCTCTACGGAGGCTCGTACA
This sequence comes from Muribaculaceae bacterium, assembly GCA_051871715.1. Classification (GTDB taxonomy): domain Bacteria; phylum Bacteroidota; class Bacteroidia; order Bacteroidales; family Muribaculaceae; genus CAG-873. The sequence continues at coordinate 1,650 of JBJEDD010000246.1, forward strand.
ATCTCATCGTGAACAACTTCAGCGAGCGCGGCATCACTCATACGATCGTGAACCTCAACGACTTGGATGCGCTCGAGCAGGCGATACAGCCCAATACAAAGATAGTCTACGGCGAGACCTTCGGCAATCCCAACAGCGATGTTACTGACCTGGAGAAAGTTGCCGAGATAGCCCATCGCCATGGAGTGTTGTTTGTGGTGGATAACACCTTCGGCACACCTTATCTTATCCGTCCTATCGAGCACGGAGCCGATATCGTGGTGCACTCGGCGACCAAATTTTTGGGTGGACATGGCGCCGGACTCGGCGGCGTGATAGTCGATGGGGGCAAGTTTGACTTCAAGGGCAAGGCAGACAAATACCCGACCATCGCCAAGCCCGACCCCAACTACCACGGAGCCATCTTTGCCGATGCCGCGCCGGCAGCGCCATTCGTCACCCGCATCCGCGCTGTGGTGCTCCGCGACGAGGGCGCAGTGATTTCGCCCTTCAATGCATTCCTATTCATCCAGGGGCTCGAGACGCTGTCACTGCGCGTGAGCCGCCATGTAGAGAATGCCCTCAAGGTGGTTGACTTCCTGAAGAAGCACCCCAAGGTGGCATCGGTGAGCCATCCCTCACTGCCCGAGCACAAGGACCACGCGCTGTATGAGAAATACTTCCCCAACGGCGGCGGCAGCATCTTCACCTTTGAGATAAAAGGTGGCAAAGAGGAGGCATGGCAATTTATTGATGGCTTGCACCTGTTCTCGCTGCTGGCAAATGTGGCAGATGCCAAGAGCCTGGTGATACACCCGGCGAGCACCACCCACTCGCAGATGAACGAGGAAGAACTTGCCCAGGCGCATATCACGCCCTCGACCATCCGTCTGAGCATAGGCATTGAGCATCCCGACGACCTTATTGCCGACCTCGAGCAGGCATTTGACAATATTACCACCCTTTGAGCCGTTATATAGATATGTCAGTCACAGAATTTCTTGCATCAGCGCACCCCACGGCATTCTCATTTGAAATCTTGCCCCCGATCCGAGGCAAGAGTATCGAAGGTATCTACAACGAGGTAGATAAGTTGATGGAATTTGCCCCGGCGTATGTGAACATAACTACCCACCGCACCGAGAAGACCTATCAACAGGTGGGCGAGGGGACCTATCGGCGCATCTCGTCGCGTCGTCGTCCCGGCACGGTGGCGATAGCCGCTGCCATCCGCGAGCGCTATGGTGTGAGACCTGTACCGCATATCATCTGCGGCGAGTATAGCCGTCGCGACATCGAGGACCAGTTGATAGACCTCTCGTATCTGGGAATTACCGATATCCTGGTGCTGCGAGGCGACCGCGAGCGCAACGAGAGCATGTTCAGCACCGCCCCCGACGGGCACGAGCATGCAGTGTCGCTGGCGCGTCAGGTGTCGGATTTCAACCAAGGAATTATGGTCGACGGAGTGCAGAGCGAGCCGATTTTTCCGCCCTTCACATTCGGCGTAGCGGGGTATCCCGAGAAGCACGAGGAGGCGATGAACCTATCGACCGATATCATGCATCTCAAGGCGAAAGTGGATGCCGGAGCGTCGTATGTGGTCACGCAGATGTTTTATGACAATAGTCGCTACTTCGACTTCGTAGCCCGGGCTCGTGAGGCAGGAATTACCGTGCCTATCGTGCCGGGAGTGAAGCCGCTGACCTCGCTGAGACAGTTGACCCTGCTCCCCAGGATATTTCATATCGATTTTCCGCAAGAACTGTCCGACCAACTGTTGCGCTGCACCAGCGACGAAGATGTGCGACGTGTGGGCGTGGAGTGGGGTGTGGCACAAGCACGCGAACTCAAGGAAGCGGGAGTGCCCAGCATCCATTTTTATGCGCAGCACTCGGTGGCAAGTGTCGCCGAGATAGCGCGCAGAGTGTATTGATATATGAATTTAAAAGAAATACTTGAACAAAGAATACTGCTACTCGACGGCTCCACGGGAGTGGAGTTGCGCAAACTCGCGCCCGACGAGAGCGCGGTGCGTGGGCGTCGCTTCTTGACGCACAGCCGACCATTATCGTCAAATCTTGATATCCTCAATCTGTCGCGCCCCGAGGTGGTGGAAAAAGTGCATGATGCCTACCTGGAGGCGGGAGCAGATATAATCGAGACTAACACCTTCAATTCCAATGCATTGTCGCAGAAGGAGTATGCCACCGAGTCGTTGGTGAGGGAGTTGAACCTCGCCGGAGCGCGCATCGCAGTGTCGCGAGCACGGCATTATACGAGCCTCACGCCCGAGCGCCCGCGCTATGTAGCCGGGTCGATAGGTCCGACAGCGATGTCGGCATCGTTGCCGTCGGATGCGTCCTCGCCATGGCAGCGGTCGATAGATTTTGACACCCTCGCCGAGGCGTATACCGAGCAAGCATCAGCCCTCATCGAGGGTGAGGTGGATATGCTGTTGATAGAGACAGCGTTTGACTTGCTCAATGCCCGAGCCGCCCTCGAGGGCGCTAAGCGGGCAATGGAACGCACCGGCAAGAGCGTGCCGGTGATAGTGTCGATGACCGTCTCGGACAATTCGGGCAGAATTCTCTCGGGACACACTCCCGAGGCATTTCTCGCGGCGATAGCGCCATATGAGCCTGCTGCAGTGGGCTTTAACTGCTCGGCAGGTCCCGATAGCCTTGCCGGAGCGCTGCGGCGCTTCGCTGCCGTGTCGCCGTTTCCGGTGATTTTTTATCCCAATGCCGGACTGCCCGACCGTGGAGGTAATTACTCGCTCGACCCGGCGAAATTTGTGGATTTGCTCAAGCCCCTGCTTGATGAAGGGCTAATCAATATCGTGGGTGGCTGCTGTGGCACTACTGCGGTGCATATCAAGGAATTAGACAAGTGTCTGTCGCAATGCGAGCCACGTCGGGCAGATGCCGGCAAGCCGACGGCATGGCTCTCGGGGCTGGATGCATTTGACGATACGCGAGGCTTCATCAACGTGGGCGAGCGCTGCAACGTTGCCGGGAGCCGCAAATTTCTGCGTCTGGTCAAGGAGGGCGACACCGCCGGCATCCTCGAGATAGCGCGGAAGCAGGTGGCTGCCGGGGCGATGATACTCGATATCAACATGGATGATGCCATGCTCGATGCGCCTCGCGAGATGGAGCGCTTCTTGCGGCTCATAGGCTCCGACCCCGAGACGGCATCCGTGCCGTGGATGATAGACTCGTCGGACTTCGACGTTGTTGAGACGGCGCTGAAGAATATGGCAGGCAAAGGAATTGTCAACTCCATATCGCTCAAACATGGCGAGGAAGATTTTGCTGCAAAGGCTTCGCTGATAAGGAGATATGGCGCGGCTGTTGTGGTGATGCTCTTCGACGAGCAAGGTCAAGCCACCGACTACGAGCGCAAGATAGAGGTGGCACAACGTGCCGTGAAAATAATGACCGAGAGATGCGGATTTGAGCGGCGCGATATCATTATCGATGCGAATATCCTCACCATAGCCACCGGCATGCCCGAGCACGACCGCTATGCGCTCGACTACCTGCGGGCGGTGGAGTGGATACGCGATAACCTGCCCGGGGTGAAGACCTCCGGTGGCTTGAGCAACCTGTCCTTTGCCTTCCGAGGCAACAATTATTTGCGCCAGGCGATGCATGCCGTGTTCCTGTATCACGCTGTCAAGGCTGGCTTGAGCATGGCAATTATGGACCCCGGGGCTAAGGTGACCTATGCCGATATAGAGCCTCGACTGCTCGAGCGCCTCGAGGATGTAATCCTGTGTCGCCGTGCCGATGCCGCCGCGCGACTCATTGAGATAGCCTCGGAATATTCCGACAAGAAAATTGTGGAGGAGAGTCCGCAGACCACTCGCGAGCCGGATGTGCTCAAGCGATTGTCGGCGGCATTGATAGCCGGCGATGCCGTTGCTATTCAAGAAGATATTGACGAGGCGGTAGCCCGGATGGGAAGCGCCACAGCGGTAGTCGAAGGACCGCTGATGTCGGCGATGGAGGAAGTCGGACGCCGATTTGAAGCCGGCAAGATGTTCCTGCCCCAGGTGGTCAAGAGCGCCGGCGCGATGCACGCAGCGGTTGAGCGATTGCGCCCGATGCTCGAGGAGGGCAAGGCGAGCGGTGCCACTGCCGGCACATTCCTCATAGCCACGGTGCGCGGCGATGTGCACGATATCGGCAAAAATATAGCCGCTGTGGTGCTCAGATGCAATAATTTTGAGGTAGTGGACCTCGGGGTGCAAGTCGAGGCAGAGAAGATTGTGGAGACAGCGCTGCAGTTGCGCCCCGACTTTATAGGTCTCAGCGGTCTTATCACCCCCTCGCTCGAGGAGATGGCAGTGACGGCACGCGCACTCAAGCGCGCCGGCATCAGTGTGCCTATCTTCGTCGGCGGTGCCGCCACGAGCGAGTTGCACACGGCACTGCGGATTGCTCCCGAATACGATGGCGTGGTGGTGCGTGTCAAAGATGCCGCCGCCAATCCGGTGCTCGCTACGCGCCTGATGCAAGATGCCGAGGGCGAAGAGCGCAGGATACGCGAGCGTCAACGGCAACTCGTTGATGATTATAATAATAAGATTGAAATCTCTGATTGTCAACAAGATAAGACCGAAAATGGCGATTTGCTCTACGACGAAGAGCAAATCGTGAAGCCCTCATTCTTAGGCATTAAGACCCTGCCGGAGGTGCCAATAGCGAGTGTGCGCCCGTATATCAACTACACATTCTTTTATAAGTGCTGGCAGGTGGCGCCCGGCTCGTCGGAGGCTGAGAAACTGCGCCGTGATGCCGAGGAGTTGCTCGACGCTCTCGAGCGCCAAGGGGCTACGATGCGAGCGCAAGTTGCTTTCCATGAGGCTTTTTCGGATGGCGATGCCATCGTTGTCGGTGATGTAACAGTGCCCACACCGCGCCAAAAACGAGGTAAAGCCCTCAGCGACTACATAGCGCCTCAAGACGACTATATCGGTTGCTTCCTCGTCACGGTCGGCGAGCGGATACGCAGGAGTATCAGC
>JBJEDD010000247.1:0-1742 GCA_051871715.1 Muribaculaceae bacterium
GGGGACACAAGGATTTTCAGTCCTTTGCTCTACCAACTGAGCTATGGCACCATCGCGATTTTGCGATGCAAAGGTAGGACAAAAAAATGAACTGTGCAAATATTTTGCGTGGTTTTTTGCAAAAACGAGTTAGAAAATGCCTAAAAAGCGTTTTTTCGGTCTTTGGAGGACTTGGATAACGTATTGGTACCCGGGTTCTTCAATAACGATGCTACTGCTACGTTCCTTATCAGAGATGTTTTCGGCGACTTGGATGAGAACATTGCCATCGCGAGTGAAGATGACGTCGGCAATCCAGTCGGGTTTGTCAGTGACATTGGCGTGGATAGTAGTGACGCAGAGACCTTCGACGGGTTTAGAGCCGGCATCGTTGTACTCAAATTCAATGCTGAAGCTTTGTGAGATGATATCGGCAGGGTCTTGGGTTGGTTGTGGCTCTTGCTCGGGGGTGATGGTGTCGTTGTTTACGGGCTCGGGGTCGACAGCGGTTTCTTCCTCGGGAGCGGCGTAGAGGAGTTCATCGATGTGAGCCGGGTCAAAGGTGCCACCGAGTCGAGTGATAGTGTTTTGGCAGATTGTGATTTGGCGGAGGCAGCGGTCCTTGTCGGCGTCGTCGGTGAAGCAGCGAAAAGCTTCGGCGAAGTGGGTGATAGCCTTGTTCTGCGCCTCTATAGTAGTAGTTTGACGCAGTGTGACGCCTCGGCGGTAAGCGTCGTTGCAATCTTGAGCCTTGAGGAGCAGAGGGAGGAGCAGGAGTAGAACTGAAATAAATATTTTAACGTACTTTTCCATTGTGAGATAAGAATTTAGAGGTCATCATAAGGGTTGTAGGAAGGTGTAGAGGGTTGACGAGGAGATTGAGTCGGAGTTCTCGCGGGGGAGATTGTGCGCTGAGCGGGTTGGTAAACCGGACTATAGTCTATGGGCGAAGCCGGGGCTCCGGTCTTGGGATGCCAGAAGCCTTTGCCGTCGTTGAGCGGTGAACCATTGGGCGCATATCTTAGTTCGAGGTAACCGCGTGCAGTTTCCAATTTGGTTGGTTGCCCGCGGTGGTTGTAAGATATTGTGATGGTCTCGGAGGCGCTACCGTATGGTGACAACAAATTGTACCAATCGGGGTCGCCTTTGACGGTACGGAGATGACAAGAATTGGCATCGTAAGTGTAAGTGGCTTCGGAGATCGTACTATAAGCATTAGATATTCTTTTGCTTTTGATACGGCCATTTTTATCGTGTTCTATGGTGATGGTTTGATATTCTTTGCCGTCTTTTCTTCGTATGAATTTGTTGTAATTTCGGTATACTTGGCGAGTTTCTTCGTTGAATAAGAGATTGTTGCCGTGGTATTTAAAGATGGGTTCGATATTATCATACTCAATGTCGATAGAGTTGACGTCGCCTAAACCTTCAATGTGGTAAGGAAGTTTGAATTCAATATTGGTAGGGCGATTGAAATTATCACATTTGTATGAGAAACCGGGATGGGTCTCCTCATCGGTATATTCGTGACAGTTGCCCAGGGAGTCGAGGCGTTCGGTAGTTATATCACCATCGCTATGGTAAGTGTAGTGGTAACCGTAGTTGCCTGATTTGAGGCCACTGATGGGGTTGCCGTCTTCGTCGTAGTAACGTTCCTCGATGAGGTTGCCGACCTCGTCATATTCATATTCGGCATGGTATATGTTGGCGTTGCCCCAGGAGGGGTTGTGGTCGGTGGTTTCAAATTTGATGAAAGTGCGGTT
>JBJEDD010000248.1:0-6652 GCA_051871715.1 Muribaculaceae bacterium
AATGCCTTGATGGCGATGGCTCGCGCCAAGGCTGTGGTCAGCGGTGCCGAGCCCGAGTATTATAACTTCATCGGCGAGCACGTCAATCACCCGATATTCAATGCCGTACCAGACGGGCAGGCGCTCTATGACACCATCCGTGATATAGTCACCAATCGCCAGGCTACTGCCGCCGCTGCTGCCGCCTCGCCCGATTTTGTCGCTCGCCACAATGCCTCCGACGTCGTCGCTGAGCGTTGCCTATCACTATGGATGAAATAAAAATCGTTTAGTATGATTAATGACCTACTTAACTCCAATATAATTTCTGAAGTCAAGAAAGATAATTGCTTTGACTTTCTTCGTTACGTTTTTTTTACGCTTCTGATTATTATGCATTTTTGTGTATTATCGGAGGTAGAAGTACCTTTTTTTGCTTCAGGAACATTGGTTGTTAGGGGCTTTTTTGTCATTACGGGATTCTTGGTGGCATATAGTTTTGTCCGTGGCAATTATGATATCAAATCCTATGCTCGCAAGCGCTTTGCGCGTATTGTGCCGGCATATGTGGTGGCAATACTCTTCTGTGTGGTCCTCGGTGCCGTGATGTCATCGCTGTCGCTCGGTGAGTTCTTCTCCGACGGACAGACATGGCGCTATACGCTTTACAACATGTTGATGCTCAATTGGATAGAGCCTTGCCTTCCCGGAGTCTTCGAGAGCAATTTTCTCCCACAGATGGACGGCTCGCTATGGACTATGAAGATGGAATGCTTGTTCTACGTAGTTGTGCCTATGGTGATATGGCTGATGCGTCGCCTCGGCAAGCATGTGGTCGCCCTGCCGGTGGTCGTGGCGTGCCTGTGCCTCTATAATTGGATGACCAAGAACTCGATGTTTTCCACCTACTTTGTCAGTGGCATGGTGTTGCTGTTGTATCTCGATTGGCTCGTCAAGTACAAGCATGTGCTGGCGGGTGTTGCCCTATTGAGCGAGGTGTTACTTTACTCCGATATCTTTCCGGCGATTTACCCCGTTGTCAACGCCCTTGAGCCGCTGTCCTATGCCTGGCTCATCGTCTACATTGCCTATAATGTCAAGGCGCTGAACTTTATGCGGCGCTACGACAATATCACCTATGGCTTGTTCTTATATCATTGGCCCGTGATACAGGCGCTTGTTGCCCTGGGCTTGCACTCATACAATATAGCGTTTTGCTTTGCAACGGCTTTTGTCACCACTGCTACCTTGGCATGGCTATCGTGGCATTTTATCGAGCAGCCCTTGATGCGTATCTCAAAGAAATGATATGCGGATATTAAAAAAATATTACAAAAAGGAGTGAATAAAGCGGAATTCTATGTAACTTTGTACCGTGGCTCGGCGCTCTGCCGGGGCATCACCAACATCTATTACATTGTATGAACTACACCATTTTTGACTTCTTAGGCCTCATTGGTGCCGTCGGCTTGTTCCTCTATGGAATGAAGGTGATGAGCGAAGGCCTGCAGAAAGCCGCCGGCGACCGTTTGCGTAATATCCTGTCGGCGATGACTCGTAACCGCTTCACCGGTCTGCTCACCGGTTGTGCCATCACCGCTATTATCCAGAGTTCGTCGGCTTCGACTGTGATGGTCGTTAGTTTCGTGAATGCCGGCTTGATGACCCTCGCACAGTCTATGGCTGTTATCTTCGGCGCCAACGTCGGCACCACATTCACCGCGTGGATTATTGCCCTGTTCGGCTTCAAAGTCAATATATCGGCTGTAGTTCTGCCCATGATAGGTCTCGCGGTCGTTTTACTGTTCTCCAATAAAGGCAAAGCCAAGAGTATAGGTGAATTCCTTATCGGCTTTGCTTTGTTGTTTATGGGCTTGAACATGATTAGCGACTATGTGCCCGACCTGCAGAGCAATCCCGAGATGTTTGCCGTCCTCCGCGACTATGCCTCGATGGGCGTGCTCTCCATCGTGATTTTCGTGCTCGTGGGCTTGATAATAACTGCGATTATCCAATCGTCGGCTGCTACATTTGCCATCGTGCTTATTATGTGCTCCAAGGGTTGGATTACCTACGAATTGGCATGCGCCGTCATCCTCGGCTCGAATATCGGTACCACCATCACCCCGTTGCTCGCCGCCATGAGCGGTAATATTGCCGCCAAGCGCACCGCCTTCGGGCACTTGCTGTTCAACTTCCTGGGCACCCTGTGGTGCATCTGCATCTTCGTGCCCTTCGCCCAATTCAACTCCTGGCTCACCGAGTTTATCGGTCAAGGCAGCCCCGATGCCCTCTTCGGCTTTGTCAACGGCTTGGAGCAGACCCACCCCGAGGTCTACAATCACCTCTTTGACGGCTCCCTCGGCTCGCAACATGAGGCTGTGCGCCAAGTCGCTTCTATGCAGAATAGCGTCTCCTTTGGCTTGTCCATCTTCCACACCACCTTCAATGTGGTCAATGTGCTCATTATGATTTGGCTCACCAAGGTCTATGTCAAGATGGTCGAGTGGCTCGTGCCCTCCAAGAAACGCGACGAGGAGGAATTCTCGCTCAAATACATCAGCCACGGCTTGGTGATTGCCTCCGAACTCAATATCGCCCAAGCCGAGAAGGAAATGAGTGTATATGCCGAGCGCGTCTCGCGCATGATTGACATGGCTCACACCCTCATCCACACCAAGGAGAAGAGCGAGGACTTCAATAAATTGCTCTCGCGCCTCGAGAAATACGAGGACATCAGCGACCGCATGGAACTCGAGATTGCCAACTATCTCAATCGATGCGCCGAGGGTCGCCTCTCCAACGAGGGTAAGCACCGCATCGCCGCCATGCTCGGTATCATCGGCGAAATCGAGAGCATCGCCGACTGCTGCTATGGTATCGGCAAAATCCTCCTCCGCAAGATTGAGAGCAATGCCAAGTTCACCGACGAAATTTATGAAAACATCGATGTGATGTACAAGTATATCAACGAGGCTGTCGCTCTGATGCTCAGCGAGTTGAATGACCTCGAGAATGTGCAGGAACGCCCGCTCATCGACTCCTACAACAAGGAGCGCGAAATCAATAACCTCCGCAACAGTTACCGCACTGCCAACCTCGAGAATATCAACCAAGGCAAGTATGAGTATCAAGCCGGTATCTACTTCATGGATATCGTCAGCGACCTCGAGCGCACCGGCGACTACATCATCAATGTTGTCGATACCATCAAGGATACTTTCCGTCGCAAGCCGGTGTGATTTGTTGAATGTTTTTTACTTTGTGAGATATGCAACCACTCGTTAGTATAATCATGGGAAGCACCAGCGACCTGCCGGTGCTGCGCAAGGCTGCCGATTTTCTGGAGCAGATGCAGATACCCTTTGAGATGAACGCCCTCAGCGCCCATCGCACCCCCCTGCAAGTGGAGGAATTTGCTCGCAATGCCGCCTCGCGCGGCATTAAGGTGATTATCGCTGCCGCCGGCATGGCTGCCGCCCTCCCCGGGGTCATCGCCGCTCTCACTCCCCTGCCGGTCATCGGCTTGCCCATCGACTCCTCGCTCCAGGGACAGGATGCCCTGCTCTCTATCGTGCAGATGCCCCCCGGCATCCCCGTCGCCACTGTGGGCATCAATGCCGGGCTCAATGCCGCCGTCCTCGCCGTGCGCATCCTCGCCTTATCCGACCCCGATGTTGCCGCACGTTACAACGACTATATCGCCTCGCTCTCTGCCAAAATCGTCAAGGCGAACGCCGACCTAGCTGCCATCGCGGATTATAAATACAAGGTCTGAAACTATGAACAGATATAACTATCAACGGCGGAGCACTCACCGTGTTGCCGTCGGTGACGTTGTCATCGGTGGCGATGCCCCCATCGCCTTGCAGTCGATGACCAACACCCCCACTATGGATACCGAGGCTTCGGTGGCGCAGTGCGAGCGCCTCGCCGCCGTCGGTGCCGACATCGTGCGCCTCACGGCTCAGACTCCCATGCATGCCGCCAACCTCGGCAACATTCGAGCCGCCCTCCGCGCTGCCGGCATCAACACCCCTTTGGTGGCTGATATTCACTTCAATCCCGCTGCCGCATTCGTCGCCGCCGAGAATGTCGAGAAGGTGCGCATCAACCCCGGAAACTTTGTCGACCCGGGGCGCACATTTGTCAAAATCGACTATACCGACGATGAGTATGCCGCTGAATTACAGCGCCTTCGAGACAAATTCGTGCCCCTACTCGACCTGTGTCGCACTCGCGGCACCGCCCTGCGCATCGGCGTCAACCACGGCTCGCTCAGCGACCGCATCATGAGCCGATATGGCGACACGCCCGCCGGTATGGTGGAGAGCGCCATGGAATTTCTGCGCATTTGCCGCGATTGCGACTTCCCCGACGTGGTGATTTCCATCAAGGCTTCGAATGTGGTGGTGATGACCACCACGGTGCGCCTCCTTGTCGAGCGCATGGCTGCCGAAGGCATGGATTTTCCTCTCCACCTGGGCGTCACCGAGGCTGGCGACGGCGAGGATGCTCGCATCAAGTCGGCTGTGGGCATCGGTAGCCTCCTCGCCGACGGCATCGGCGACACCATCCGAGTGTCGCTCAGCGAAGACCCCGAGTGTGAGATACCCGTAGCACGCCGCCTCGTGGCTCATATCGCCTCGCGAGCCGCCGCCTCGATAGAGATGCCTGCCGACGCACCCGTTGCGCCTACAGAGCGCCCGGCGCTCGTTCCGCAGGTCCTCGGTCTTGACATCGCAGACACTCCTGTCGATATGCCCGTCGTGCATGTCTCGCATCCCAACGCTCTGGGCAAGGCGCGTGCCGCCCTCGATGCCATCCCCGGCGCCGTAGCCCTCGTGGTCGACTATCCCGCCTCTATGACCCCCGACGAGGTGGTCATCGCCGCATCGGTCGACCTCGGCGCTATCCTCCTGGAGCGTCCTCTCGACATCATAGGTATCAACGCCCCGGCTCTCTCGCACGATGAAGCCAACAACCTCGCCCTGGGCATCCTCCAAGCCACTCGTCGTCGCATCTCCCACACCGAATACATCGCCTGCCCCAGTTGCGGACGCACCCTCTTTGACCTCCAGACAACCCTCGCGCGCGTCAAGGCGGCGACTTCACACCTCCGCACCCTCAAGATTGGCGTCATGGGCTGCATCGTCAACGGTCCCGGCGAGATGGCTGATGCCGACTACGGCTACGTGGGTGCCGGCCCCGGGCGCGTGAGCATCTATCGCGGCAAGCAATGCGTCATCAAGAATATCCCCACCGACGAGGCTCTCCCGGCGTTGCTCGACCTCATCCGCAGCGACGGCTACGACGTAGATGAAAACTAAGAGCCTCTCCATCACCTATCATACCGCTGCCAACGGGCTCCGCATGGTGCACCTCGCCGTGCCCGGTTCGCCCGTCGGATATATGGGCGTCTGCATCGCCGTGGGTGCCCGCGACGAGGACCCCGACCGCTATGGGCTCGCCCACTTTGTCGAGCACACCATCTTCAAGGGCACGCGCCGCCGCCGCTCCTGGCACATCATCAACCGCATGGAGGCGGTGGGCGGCGAACTCAATGCCTACACCACCAAGGAGGAGACTGTCGTATACAGCGCCTTCCCCGGCGCCTCGCCTGCCCGTGCCGCCGAACTGATTGCAGATTTAGTTAAAAATTCGCAATTTCCCGAGCGCGAACTCGACAAGGAGCGCGAGGTGGTAGCCGACGAAATCGACTCTTATCTCGACACCCCCTCCGAGGCTATCTTTGACGACTTCGAGGACCTGCTCTTTGCCGGTAATGGCTTGGGTCACAATATTTTGGGCACGCGAGCCACCCTCGAGGGCTTCTCCTCGCCGGTGTGCCGCGACTACATCGCCTCGCGCTATGTCCCCCGCAACATCACCGCCTTCTATGCCGGCAGCATGCGCTCCGAGGCGGTATTTGCCATCCTCGAGCACCACTTCGACCTCCCGGACAGCCCACTGCCCGCATCTACGCGCGTCACTCCGGCTGTTATCCCGGCAGTCGACATCACTCGCACCATCGCCTCTCACCAGTGCCACACCGTCATCGGCGCGCGCGTCGGCGGCTTGCAGTCGCCCGACCGCTTTGCCGTCGCCCTACTCGCCAACATACTCGGTGGTCCCGGCATGAATTCCCTACTCAACATCGCCCTGCGCGAGCGCCGCGGATTGGTCTACAACGTCGAGACATCCACCGGCATCTTCAGCGACTGCGGCGAACTTGTCATATACTACGGCTGCGACCCCGCCGACGATGCCACCTGCCGCCGACTCACCCTCGACGTCATCCGCCGTGTCGCCGACGGATACATCACCCCCTCGCGCCTCAATCGCGCACGCAAGCAATACCTCGGGCAACTAACCCTCTCATCCACCAACATCGAGAGCCGCATCCTCGGCATCGCACGCGCCACATCCATCGCCTCGCGAGCCATGACCACCGCCGACATCATCGACTCCATCAACGCCCTCACCCCCGCCGACATCGCCGCCGCCGCCGCTCCCCTCACCCACCCCACCATCCTATCCCTCACCCCGGTTGGGGTTTAAGGTTTATAGTTGAGGGTTACTCCCATGCACCCGACTACATCAGCCAAGCAAGACCCCGGCGGGGTCTCAACCAAAAACGGTAAACAACCCTGGCAGGGTTGCAACCACCAAC
>JBJEDD010000249.1:0-6631 GCA_051871715.1 Muribaculaceae bacterium
AATTCATCTTATGTTAGAGTCTATCAATCATTACATTACCACAATCGCCGACTTCCTGTGCGGCTACCCGTTGTTTTTCATCCTCATCGGTGGAGGACTTTACTTGTTCCTATCCTCTGGACTCGTGTCGCTACGACGCTTGCCGGCAGCACTATCGGAGTTGCGTCGCAAGAATAATAAAGGTGAGGGGCATATCTCGTCGGCTCAAGCCCTCGCATCGGTGATTGCCGCGACAGTCGGCTTGGGCAACATCGCCGGCGTGGCTATCGCCTTGGTGATGGGCGGACCGGGTGCCATATTCTGGATGTGGGTCAGCGCCATCGTGGGCATGGCTACCAAGTATCACGAGGGCGTGCTCGCCATAATGTACCGCGGCACCGACGACACCGGCGCGCCACAGGGCGGACCGATGCACATCATTGTCAACGGTATGGGACGGCGCTGGCTGCCGCTGGCGCGTTTCTTCGCCTTTGCCGGATTGTTCGGCACCCTTTGCATCATGAATGCCAACCAACTCACCGAGGCGTTTATGTCGACCTTCTCCACCCCCGAGGGCATTGCCTCGTCAGGCTTCCTGTCGAGCGTCGGCACTTGCATTGGCTTGGATAACATCCACACTTACAAGTTGTTATTCGGCTTGGTATTAGCCACAATCGTTGCTACTGTCATCCTCGGTGGCATCCGTCGCATCGCCTCGGTAGCCTCGGTGATGGTGCCCTTTATGGTCGGTGCCTATTTTGTGATGGTACTATTTATTATTGTGACGAATATTGATAGCGTGCCGAGCGTGTTCGGCACGATTATTAGCGAGGCGTTCAACTTGCAAGCGGGCTTCGGCGCCCTTGCCGGCATCGCCATCATAGGTGCTCGTCGCGCGGCATTGGTCAACGATGCCGGCATCGGTACAGCCTCCATCATGCACGGTGCGTCTCGCAACAACAAGCCTGTGCGCGAGGGACTTATCGCTATGCTCGGACCGGCAATCGACTCAGGCTTGGTGTGCACCCTCACCGCCCTGGCTATACTGCTGTGCGTGCCCGACCTCAGCGCGGCTCAAGGGCTCAAAGGCTTGGAAGTGGCGATGACCGCCTTCGGTCGCGGCATACCATACGGACAATATTTGCTGATGTTCATCGTCGCTTGCTTCGCCCTGTCGTCGATGTTCTCCTACTCGTTCTACGGCACCACATGCGCATCCTATCTATTCGGCAGCCGGCGCGCGCGCTGGTATGCCTACTTCTTCATCGCCACGATGGTAGTCTTTGCTATCGTGCCATTGGAAACCGCCGTGGGACTCTGCGACTTCTTCTACGCCCTGATGGCTATTCCCACAATGACCGCCCTGCTGACGTTGTCACCCCGGGTGCGCCGCGCCACTCGCGACTATTTCAATAAAGACAAAAATTAACAACTTTTAGCATATGCTCGGCTTTATTACTTGGGACGTAAACCCCGAACTCATCTCTTGGCCAATAAGTATCCGTTGGTATGGCTTGATGTTTGCCATAGGCTTCTGGATTGGCTACAACATAGTGTCACGCATGTTCAAGCGCGAGGGTGCGCCCGAGAAGTGGCTGGGACTGCTATTGCTATGGGTGGCACTCGGCACCATCGTCGGTGCTCGCCTCGGGCATGTATTCTTCTACGAATGGGACTATTACTCGGCACACCCCTGGGAGATACTCAATACTCGCGGGGGCGGCTTGGCAAGTCACGGCGGCGCCATCGGTGTCATAATCGGCGTACTCTGCTTCTCGTGGTTCAACTCCAAGCGCAACCCCTTGTGGACTTTTGACCGACTCACCGTGGCTATCGCCTTGGTGGGCGCTCTCATTCGCTTGGGCAACCTTATCAACTCCGAGATATTCGGCACCGAGACCACCCTGCCCTGGGGATTTATGTTTGTCCGCTCAGCCGAGTGGCAAGTGCTCTACTATGGCAAGGCGTGCCACCCCACACAGATTTATGAGTCGCTGTGTTACCTCTCGCTCTTCGGGCTGATGATGTGGATGTATTGGAGGCGCAATGCCGGCGAGCGCCCGGGCTTGCTCTTTGGCACCTTTCTCGTGGGCATATTCACTCCGCGCTTCCTCATTGAGTTTATCAAGAACAATCAAGTGGCATTTGAGGCAGATATGACTCTTAATATGGGTCAGTGGCTCAGCATCCCCTTCATCATCGCCGGCATTGCGCTGATAATTTACGCGATGAGACGTCCGCGCGTGCAGATAGACTACCCCGACTGTTTCGCCGAGCAAGCGGGCAAGCATAAACATCAAGCGAAATAAGCCATGAGCGTACTGCGAGCACATCTCAAGCCCTGGATACTCCCAATAGCGATGCTCTGCGGTATGCTCTTCCACACTGCCATCGAGAGCGTACAGTTCTTGGCGCCCTACTTGATTTTTGCGATGCTGCTGATAACGTTCTGCCGCATCAAGCCCTCGGAGTTTCATATCGGGAAATTGACCGTATCAGTGGTCGCCGTGCAAGTGATTGGTGCTGTGGTCGTATATTTGTTATTGAGAGGCATCAGCAGCGACTTGGCATGCGGAGGCATGATATGTGTGCTGTGCCCCACGGCAACTGCAGCGCCGGTAATCACTGCGATGCTCGGCGGCAGCATAGCCGTATTGGTGGCTATCTCGGTGCTGAGCAACCTCGCCGCCGCGGTGTGTGTGCCGGCATTTTTCGCCCTTACCGATGCCGCTGTGGGGAATATTTGCTTTATTGACACCTTCCTCACCATATTATATAAAGTGGGGCCGCTCATCTTGCTGCCTATGGCAGTAGCGATGGCACTGCGATACATCTTGCCGGGAGTTCATCAAGCGATATCCGGCAAGCAAGGCATTTCATTCTATCTGTGGGCGGTGTCGCTGATCATCGTGGTGGGGCGAGCCGTTTCATTCGCCATGGCTGAGCCTGCCGATCGCATCCCCGAGATGATAGCCCTCGCGGTAGTTGCAGCCGTGGTGTGCGTATTGCAATTTGTAATCGGGCGTCTACTGGGACGTCGTTTCGGCGACAAAATAGCCGGAGCACAAGGTTTGGGGCAAAAGAACACCGTCCTTGCCGTGTGGATGGCGGTGACTTTTCTCAATCCAATCTGCTCTATCGCCCCGGCTGCATATGTCCTGTGGCAAAATATAATCAACTCCTTGCAGATTTTTTTCAAAGAAAAAAGAAACAAATCACATAATTGATATATGAGTTCTATCATCGAGCAATTGAGAGAATTACCCTTGCTGAAAGGTGTGAGCCGCGAGCAGATGGCTAAGACTGTCGGCTCCATAAAGTTTCACTTTGCCAAATACGATGCCGGCACCACGCTATTTCGCACAGGCGACACCTGCGACAAATTGGCTTTTATACTGAGCGGCTCGGTGCGCATATACACTGCCAACGATGGTAAATGCTTTACCATCGAGCAAACAGTCGGTGCCGGGCAAGTGATACAGCCCGACTTCCTATTCGGACGGCACACCAAGCACCTCGGCACGGTCAAAACATTGGAGGAAACTTCCATTGTAATGATTGACAAGGGTGAATATATCAATTTGCTCAATAGCGACCCTATTTATCTGTTTAACTACCTCAATCAACTATCGATGGACGTGCAGAAATATTCTCGCGGACTGTTGGTTGCCTGTGCCGGCGATGCTATACGACGCATCTCCTACTTGGTGAGCGGACTCACACAGATAGGAAGTACTGATATAGTAATCAAGTGCCGACGATATGTATTGCCCACAATATTCGGACTGACAAATGACGAGTTTACCGCAGCATTGCAGGACCTCGAGGCTCGGGGCATCGCGGAGTATAGCAACGGCGGTTTCCACATCTACGACCGCCGAGCCCTCATCAAGGGCTACGTAGCCGACCTTGCAGGTAACATATAAAAACAACGACGCCGCTTCATCTCGAGGCGGCGGTGTCTTCATCTATAACCTAAAATCAATTCTATAACCTAAATAATAACCTTGAAAACCTTGAATCTTGTTTTACCTTAAAAACTGTATTTCCTTTTGTTTTACACTGCAAAGTTACTATCGTTATCCGCTCTATGCAATAGTATATAACACGTTTAAAAACAATATAAGGTTGTAAATTATTTACTTAGGTGATTATTTGAGAGTTAATATTTGGGCAATATTAAAAAAATTGCACAAAATATAAGACGTAATTCAAGAAATCTAAGTATCTTTGCAAGCGTATTTAGACCATAAAGCCATGAGAACTCTATTACTGATACCGATTCTATTCATATCGCTCACTACAAGTGCAGGGCAAGTGAGCACTCTCGAGCGTGCTTTTATCACCTTGGATAGCATAGTTGACAATTATGACGTTATTCGCGACGAGCACATCAAGGAAATCGAGCAAGAAAAAACGCGTCTTAGCGATAGAGCCATCACAGGTTACTTGGATATCGCCCGTAGATATATAGGCATTAATATGGACTCGGCATTTCACTATGCTTCAATATGTTATGAGAAATCCCTGGTCGCTGACAGCACGGCACTTGCCTACAAGGCACAAATTGCCCGCGCCGGCATTCTCTCAACGACACATAAGTATATTGATGCCGAGGATATATTCAAGTCCATTGACCTGAACGACCTCGATGACAGCACTCGGGTGCTCTACTACACTACGATAGGAGACCTATACCTCGACTATCTGCTCCTCACTTCAGGTAATGATTCTCGCTATAAATACACCGAGCAATCAATTGCAGCCCTGAGCTCGGTAGAGCAACTATCGCCCGACGGAAGTCCGTCTCGACGACTTGCTCGCGCTCAAATCGACTATCTAACAGGTAATTACACCATTGCAGTGGGCGAACTAATCGACCTGCTTGATTGCTTCAAAGACAACGAAACCACATACAGTCGCATTGCAAATATGATTGCTCTTTACTATAAAAGCAATCCAGCCAAACGCGAGGAATACATATACTATCTTTCTATCGCCGCCACATATGAATTGTCGGGCATGACGACCCGACCTATAGGTCTATCTAAGTTGGCAAACGAAGCTTTTAACGACGGTTATATAGAAAAGGCTGCCAAGTATATCAAAATAACACAAAGGGTCATTAAGTATGCCGACTCGTTCCTCTTCGGTAACGAGTTGCTCAATATATCGACGCAGATAAATGCCGAAATCGAAGCACAATACCGGAGATATAACACAATCACAACAGTGTGTATTTGTATCCTCGCAAGCATCGTTATCATATTGATTATCATCTTGATAGTCAAGCAACATCGCACTAAAGAGCACCTCGAAGACAACAAACTGCTTAATGACTCTGTTGCCACACGCGAGCTATATATCAACCAATTGCTTAACATCTGCTCATCGATGGTCGAGGGTATGGAAGACTTCTCCCGTATGGCCGGAAGGAAATTGAAAGCGGGACAGGCGATGGACCTCTACGATATGATTGAGAGCGGCAAACTTTTGCAAGAACAACTCGAGCGTTTCTTCGTTGTATTTGATGCCGCGATTTTACGCATATTTCCCAACTTTCAAGCCGAACTGAACAATCTGCTTCAACCCGATAAGCAAATAGTGTCACCCGGACTTGACAAATTGACTCCGGAGCAACGCATCGTTGCATTTATGCGTCTCGGAGTCATGGAGTCTCATCGCATTGCCAAGTTCCTGGGATTATCGCTAAATACTGTCTACACTTACCGCAATCGCACCAAGAGTCGCGCTATTGACCGCGAGAAATTCGAAAATGACATTCGTAATATTTGCAAAAATGCTTATTCTTAACCTTATATTACCTAAGCCTCGTGAATATTTTAATTTGTTGATTAACAATGCTATATAAAAATATTTGTTTCGATTTTATTTATATTACATTTAAATTTTGATACAAATACTTGACAGCCGTTGTAACTTTGCAGTGTAAATAATTTTTAGGTCTAAGATTCAAGGTTATTATTTAGGATTATTCAGCACTTATAGCAAAGATTTTTAAATGGTTTTAGGTATTTAGTATTAGACAATAAAAAAGTCGAGCCGTGAGGTTCGATTTTTTTGTTATACCTATTTCTCCATTAAAACTGCTTGCGAGGGAAGGCATCGATGAAACTTCCCGGCGTGCTATTGAAAATATCCACACCACACGACCCGGCATAACGAGCAACAGTATGATAACTGTGAAATGCCACATAGAAACTGTATAGTATGTCGTGCAAGTGGTATCCTTGATACTCTGACGTAGTGCGTTGCTTTTCTGCCTTGCTATCGGCATAGAAATGCGGCTGTATCGACACCACATGGTTCTCCTCATCAACATGGATGGTCTCGAGCCACGAGTGGTCGGCACCGGCGACATATATACGCTTTGCACCTGACCAAATAGCGAGCATAAGGCTCGGAATCAGTACATTGCGCGGGCGTGGCATCGCCAATCTGTGGTTGAACAAGAAATTTTCAACACAAGAGAACGACTCAACTCCCACATCATTAAATGCTGTCAAGAGCACCATAGAGTCGCCCAAAAGCGTCTGCGCCTTGCTATAAAAGCGAGCAGGTACCATGAGCGTCATCTTCCACGATACGGCTGCGATATTGCGCCACAAAGATGCCACATCGGCATGCGACG
>JBJEDD010000250.1:0-6625 GCA_051871715.1 Muribaculaceae bacterium
GCGAGATGTTTGACAACATCGCTCCCGCCTACGACCGCCTCAACCGCGCCATGAGTCTCGGTCAGGACAAGCGCTGGCGGCGCCGTGCCGTCGAGGCGGTGGCTACTCATAGCCCGCGTCGCATCATCGACATCGCCACCGGCACCGGTGACTTCGCCATCTCGTTGGCTCGTGCCATTGCCGATGCCGAGGTCATTGGCGTCGACCTCTCGCAGGGGATGATTGAAATCGGGAACCAAAAAGTTGAGGAAGCCGGGCTCGCCGAACGTGCACGCCTTATTCAAGGCGATTGCCTCAATCCGCCGGCTGAGGCGCATGATGCCGATGTGGTCACCGTGGCTTTCGGTGTGCGCAACTTCGCCGACCTTGCCGCCGGGTATCGTGCTATGTATGATATGCTCAACCCGGGTGGAATGCTCTGCGTCATAGAACTCTCTACCCCGGCAAATCGCATCGTCCTACCGTTCTACAACCTCTACACGCGCGCTCTCATCCCGGCAATGGGGCGCCTTGTCTCTAGGGACCGCCGTGCCTATTCTTACCTCCCCGAGAGCATTGCCGCCGTGCCGCGTGGCGACCACATGCTGGCGCTGATGCGCGATGCCGGCTTCGTTAATACTCGTTTCAAGACTTTTACCTTGGGCGTCTGCTCTATGTATATAGGCTTCCGCCCGGGGGGTGTACCTCCAACACAATGACAATATGAATAGGATTATTATCTCTATCACTGCCTTGTGCCTGTGTGGCTTTGGCGCTCTTGCCGAGCCGCAGATGCGCCCTTTGGCGCCTGTCTCTAACACTGCCATCGCTGACAGTTTGTTTGTCAACCGAGTCATCGGCAATACTCCCCAACTGGATATGCCTGCCGAGAGCGTCAGCGACTCTCTCCTACGCGTCTATAATGCTCGTGCCGACTATGATCCCTTCGATATGCCTCTGTCGTTGCCGGCGGTATTCTTCATGCCTATCGTGTATGATACTTACCACTTCAGCAACCCCCTCGGCATCGGTGATGATTTGTCTTCGGGCAACGAGCATTTGCGCTGGCTTGAGGAGTATGATTGCCTAAGCCGTCAGATGCAGGACCGCCGCAATTATATCTTCTACAATCATCCCGAGATGGTGCGTTATAATCTTGCCTCGCTTCCCGAGGCTCCTCAGCAGTATCGCGCCATAGTAAATCCCTCCGACTACTCGGTGAGTATCAATAGCGAGTTGGCTACACCCATCGAGGCGCCTACCATTGCCACTGAGGATGTCAAGCACCGCCATTGGATTCGCTCCTTTGCCGCTATGCTCCAATTCTCACAGGCATATGTGTCGCCCAACTGGTACCAAGGCGGTAACAACAACCTTAATGCCCTCGCCGACATTATGTATAATGTGAAACTCAACCAAGAGTTCCACCCCACATTGCTCTTTGAGACCACCGTGCGATATAAGTTGGGCATCAACAACGCTCCCGACGACGAGATGCACTCCTACAACGTCTCGGAGGACGTCTTCCAGGTTAACACCACATTCGGTATCAAGGCTGCCAATCGCTGGTACTACTCTTTCACCGGGCAGTTCAAGACGCAGGTTGTAAAGTCGTATAAGTCCAATTCCAACGACCTCAAGTCGGCATTTATGTCTCCCGGTGAGTTGACTGCCGGTCTCGGTATGACTTACAACTATGCCAATAAGCCCAAGTCGGTGACCTTCGATGCCTCTATCGCGCCGATTTCCTATCACCTCTATACTTGCCTCGATAGCGATGTAGATGGTAGCGCCTATGGCATTGAGGTCGGCAAGAAGACACATCACAGTTTCGGTTCGACTGCCGAGTTGAAGTTCTTCTGGAAACTCGCTCACAACATTCGCTTTAATTCGCGCATATTTGCCTTCACCGATTACGAGTCTTTCCAAGCCGACTGGGAGAATACCCTCAGTTGCGATATCAACCGCTTCTTCTCCACTCAGATTTATGTCCATGCCCGTTACGACACTCGCACTCCGCGTGTCGCCGACCACGAAGATTGGCACAAATTGCAGGTCAAGGAAATTTTCTCTATCGGCTTCTCTTATAAGTTCTCGTCTATTTGACGCTCACCGGCGATGCGTAATGTACTGACAGTCATATTAATCCTGTGTGGGACCCTCGCAGCCCGAGCCGTCGACCCCCTGGAGGGTAGATGGCAAATCAACGGGCGCGGTGCCTTGGTGGATATAGTCCCGGCGGCTCAAGCCCCCGGATTATTGGAGATGCGCATTGTCGACGCCTCGGATATGTCAATTGTCCCGGGTACAGTGGTTGCCACCATCACTCCCGCCGCTCATGCCGGGCTATACGACTGTCGCGCGACCAAGGACCCGCGCAAGGCTCACTCGCGTCGGGGCTCGGTGGCTTTCACCATCTCCTTCAATAGCGACGAGAGCAATACCGGCAATATTATCGACTTCAACTTCTACCACCATCGCCGCCGTGTGTCGCTGTGGCGATGGCTTCCATATCTCTTTCATATTTCGGTAATTAATCCGCCCGACAACCCCTCACACCTCGACGGCGCTCGCCGTGTGGGTGCCCCGGCTCCTTATATTGTGATATGAAAGCGCTACTGACACTTATCCTCGTTGTTGTGCTGGCTTGCCCGGTAGTTGATGCCCAAAATATGCGACGCACCACGCCACGCGGCAATCGCCGTGCTGCCCCAGAGGTATCGCGTATTGAGGTAGTTAATGATACTGTCGCCCTGCCCGGAACTGATAGCATCGCCGTCGCCGGCTTCGAGAAGCCATTGCGCGTCAACAAGGAGAGCGTGTTCGTCTCAAACTACTCCTCGCGCGAGTTAATATCCTTGTCGCTTGACATTATTTATATGGATATGCAAGGGCGTATGCTCCACCGCGTGGAGCGCTCCCTTGATGTGTCCATCCCTTCGGGCGAGACTCGCCGTGTAGAGTTCCCCTCGTTTGATACGTCGTCGCTTTTTTATTATCATCTCTCGCCGTCATCGTCACGCGCCGTTTCGGCAACGCCTTTTGACGTAAAAATTACGGTGACGCGAGCCGTTTATCCTATAATCCTTGAACAATGAAAATAGCCCTTATAGCCGCCATGAGCAAGGAGATGCAACTAATCATCCCTCTGCTCGACAAGCACAGTACAGTTACTGTCAATGATATCACCTACCACTGTGGCAGCATAGCCGGACACGAAGTGGTGGCGGTACAGTCGGGTATCGGCAAGGTCAATGCCGCCTTGTCAACCCTCACACTCATTGATACATTTCACCCGAGCATCGTCATCAATACCGGTGTAGCCGGCGGCGTAGGACGAGCCAATGTCCTTGATGTGGTTATCCCCTCGGGCATCGGCTACCACGATGTGTGGTGCGGTCCCGATACCGTTCCGGGTCAGGCGCATGGCTGTCCGCGACTCTTCGATTGCCCTCTCCCCGCTGAGTTGGTGGCTGAATTAGGGGCTAAAACCGGCATACTTGCCTCGGGCGACATCTTTATCTCGCGCCCCGAGGAGGTCGAGCATATCTTGAGTATATATCCCGAGGCTGTCGCTGTGGACATGGAGTCGGCAGCCATTGCTCACACCTGCTATTTCAAGGGCGTGCCATTCGTCGCTATTCGCGTGGTCAGCGACACTCCGGGAGCCGAGGACAACATTGCCCAATACGGCGATTTCTGGTCTGCAGCCCCCGAGCGCACCTTTGCCACACTCACTCATCTCATCGAGCGCCTATGAAGGATATACCGGTGCGCCGTGGCCGCCGATATATAGCCTCGCTGGTCGAGAACGGCGAGCATGCCGGGCAGGACTTCAAGTATGCCATCAGTGATGCCCGCAAGATTGCTCGCTCGATATCTGCATTTGCCAATGCCTATGGCGGGCATCTGCTCATCGGTGTCAAGGATAATGGTACCATTGCCGGGGTGCGCAATGAGGAAGATATATATGTAGTGGAGCAAGCCGCCGAGCGCTATTGCGATCCGCCACAGCATATTGATTTTGAGGCTTATAGCGTAGATACCGGTGTGGTGGTCATCCTTGCTCGTATCGCAGCCGCCGACAGCCGCCCCGTCTACTGCATTGATGCCGACGGGCGTCATAGGGCATATTTCCGTGTCGCTGACGAGAATATTGAGGCTCACCCCCTGATGGTCGAGGTGTGGCGCAACCACGATGCCCTATCTTTCCGCCTTGACAGTGCCGCCTCGCGGCTCCTCGACCTCATTGATAACTGTACCGGTGGCTTGGAGATCGACACCTTGCACTTGTCGCTGGGAATGTCTCAACGCGCAACCAATCAACTGATTGTCGATATGGCAGGCGCCGGTGTCATCGCCTTCACACATTCTCGCGACGGCTTCCGCCTCATCCGCAACAGACTATAATTATATATGATATACAGAAGCCCCCGGCGAGGTCATCGTCGGGGGTAGCGTTTTATAGATAAGTATGATATTCCTTGGTTATGGTCTTGTCTAAGGGGTGCTTTCTTCTGCTTGTAAGTAGGTTGAATTAATATTCGGTACGAGCCACTTCAACTTCGCGGCCCATTTGGATTACGTTGGTGAGGTTGATATCGTTGTCAAAGATGATGATATCGGCATCCTTGCCATAGGAAATAGAGCCCTTGCGGTCATATACGCCCATGATGCGAGCCGGGGTTTCCGATGCCATGCGAGCAACGTCAGCCATGGGGATTTTGGCTTTGAGGACGCAGGTGCGGATGAGGCGGTCCATGGTGGCGATAGAGCCGGCGAGAGCCGAGCGGTCGGAGAGTTTGCACACACCGTCCTCGATGATGACGCGGGGGTCGAAGGCGGTCTTGCTATCCGAAGCGGCGCAAGCCAGGGCGTCGGTGATAAGGGCTACGTGGTCAGTGCCTTTGAGTTTGTGGATAAGTCGCAAGATTACCGGAGGCACGTGGATGCCGTCGCAAATCATCTCGACGTTGATGCCGTCGCGGAGGTAAACTGCCTCGACGGTGCCGTCGTAGCGGTACATACCCTCCTTGTGTGAGGCTGTCATAGCGCAGTAGAAGTGAGTGGCGAGGTTGAAGCCGGCGCGATAGCCGCGTTCCACTTCTTCGTCGCGAGCAGCGGTGTGACCCAGAGAGACGACAACGCCCTTGGTGCGGAGGTAGCGAGCAAATTGTTCGCTATTGGGCAACTCGGGAGCAGCATCCCAGCGCTTGATGCATTGGAATTGCTCTATGAGGGGTACATATTCGTTGGGGTCTGGGATACGTATGTTTTCGCGAAGTTGACCGCCTGCCATTTTTGGGTTAAAATAAGGACCCTCAAGGTGCAAGCCGAGAACGCCGGTCATTGGGTCGAGCATCAATTTCTCGCAGGTGACAGCCGCATCGGCAATCATCTGTACGGTTGATGACGACAAGGTAGGGAATATACTTGTGGTGCCGTGTGCGCGGTGAGCCTCAACGGCTGTGCGGAAGGCGTGCTCGGTGGTTTCCATAAAGTCGCATCCACCGCCGCCATGTACATGTATGTCTACGCCGCCGGGGAGGATGTAGCCACCCTCTGCATCAATAATTTTGTCGGCTGTCGAGAGGCGGTTGCTGTGATTGAGTACATCCAAGATTATGGAATCTTTAATCAACACCGAGCCATTCTCAATCCAACCATTTGGAGTAAGTACTTTTCCGTTTAGGATTTGGGTTCTCATTTTAGGTCTTTCGTTTAAGGTGATGCAAAGGAATAAAAAAGATAAGAACCAGGCAAGTGTTTTTACATTAAATAATAATCGTTAACTTATATTTAGTTTTATTTCGGCGACGTTTTCAATCGATGTTGAGTAATGACATTGTAATTGTCGGCAGCCCAGCGGGTGAGGTCGTGAAGAAGGGGAATTAGAGATGCGCCGAGGTCGGTGAGGGAGTATTCGACGCGTGGCGGTACTTCCGGGAATACCTTGCGCTTGATAAGTCCATCATTTTCAAGCGATTTAAGCGTCGAAGCGAGTACTTTAGGCGAGATGTCAGGCAGGCATTTGCTGATTTGGTTGAAGCGTATAATCTCAGCAGAATTCGTAATCAAGAGCACTAAGATGGTCCATTTGCTTGAAATGTGCGACAGGATATTGCGCACCGGGCAGTGCTCGATATCGCTAAATTTTGTTGAAAAATTTTGGATGTCTATTTCGTTCATGTTCAGTAAAACTTTCTTTGAGGTAAGTATATGGCTAATTTGTAACTTATTGTAAATATGATGATTAGTTTGTAACTTTGCGCTATCTTTTTAATAGCGACTATCCAATACAAAGTTAATCAATTTAATTATAAAAGAATGAATACGAATGTTAAAAAAGGTGAGAATGCCGTATCTTCACACATGAATGTAGGCGATTTGTCAAGTTTTGCCGGCAAGGCATTTGTCAAGGAGAATTTAGGCTCCACATCGTGCGAGATATCGGTAGGCTCGCTTGGCGCCGGCGAGGCAGTGCCTTTTTTGCACCATCACCGTTGCAACGAGGAGCATTACATCTTCATCTCGGGTGTCGGACACTTTGAGGTCAGCAGCGAGGAATTTGATGTTACCTCAGGCTCGGTGGTGCGAGTGTCGCCCGAGGGTGTACGAGGTCTCAAGAATGTCGGCACGACACCCC
>JBJEDD010000251.1:0-6605 GCA_051871715.1 Muribaculaceae bacterium
GGTCATTATCGACAATGCAGAGGTGTGCTACGGGAACGGACTTGTGTACAAGTACCGTCCCTCATCAAATGATAGAGGTTAGAGAAAAGCAGCGGCTATTGGTTTTAGAGAACTATCACAAAGTTACATCAAGTCTCAACATGATACCAAGTGCTGCTGAGATACGTAGGAATGACGATAATTGCATGTCCGTTTCACCCTTTTCTATACGGTTGATATAAGACCGCTCACGTCCAATCATTTCTGCCAGTTCTTTTAGGGTCAATCCAAGAGCTTTACGCCTATCTCTGAGCAATTCTCCGTAATACCATGACTTTGCTTTCGCATCGAATTCTTCGCGCGATTGTGTCCCACGGGTACCATATTTTGCCGAAAGTTCATCTTCGGCAGAGGTCAATCCCCGGACTTGTGAGAAATCAGTATTCCTCAACTTTTCTAACCGCTCTTTGGAGAGCCGAGGGTAATTTGTGCTCATATCATCGAGATTATTGTTTTGTTTGCAAGAGGTAACTAATTAGTTTCATTCTACCAAACTTTTTTTTAAAAATTTATTTTTTAGAGAATAGATGAAAAAACCGCCTCGGCTGAGTTGCCGAGGCGGTTTTTATGGTTAAGATTGGGGATTATTCCCAACCGGGGTTCTGCTTGAGCACGTCGGGGTTCAACTGAATTTCGCCGGAGGGCACGGGATAGAGGTACTGACGCTCGTTGAAGATACGAGATTGACCGTAAGAGCAATCGAGGTAGTCACCAATCTTGGGCGAAGCGTTGGGGTCCATGGAAACGTTAGCACCTTGGATAATCTTGGGGTACTTGGTGGTGTCCATGTGGTCGAGCATATGCCAGCGCACGAGGTCCCAGTAGCGGATGTCGTCGTCCATCATCAACTCGCAACGGCGGCAGCGACGGATTTCCCAGATGAGGCTGGAGACGTTGACGTCGTTGGCGGGGTCGTTGGTAGAGTTGAGCAGAGCGAGAGTAGGAGCGACGGTGAAGCCGGCGCGGTCCCAGAGGGGTTTCATGTACTTGGTGAGGTCGGCATCGGTGATGGTACCGAGTTCAGCCTTAGCCTCGAGGATAGCGAGGTAGAGGCGAGCGCCCCAGTAGAGGGGAGCGCAAGTCCAGCCGCGGTTGGCGGTAGTAGCGTCGGCATTGGAGAATGTCCAGTTGTCATACTTAGCGACGCCGTAACCGGTCTTTGACCACATATTGGCGGTGTTGGGGCCAGCCCAGGTCATGCCCTGATAGAGCAAGTTGGGATAGGTGGTCATGGCGAGACGTTGGTCGCGAACATCGAGGAGGTTCTGGATAGAGATGCTCTTGCCGTCGGCAGCGAGGACACCAGCGTCGGTGGGATCCAGCGAGGTGTTTGCAGCGATCTTACCGTCAAGGAAGAGGAAGCTATCGAAAGCGTCGCGGGTGATACCGGCGATACCGTCGGAAGCGCAGGAGTAGTCCATGGTAGAGTGCATGAATACACCTTCCTCATACGCCTTCATGAAGATAATTTCAGAGTTGGAGGACAAGCCATTGTAGCCACCACCGGCGGTGCGGAGCGACTTGTACAGCGAGGTGTAGTCGTCGCAGATGGTGTACTTGGAGGCGATAGGCTCGGCAGCGCTCACTACTTCGTTGAAGTACTTGGAGGCGCGGGTGTTGTCCTTCTGGTGGTACTTGGCATAAGCACCTTCGTAGAGACAGATTTCAGCCTTGATAGCGCGAGCGAGGTCAACCGAGAAGGTAGTCTTGTTGGCAACAGTGGTGATGTTGTCGATAGCGAAGTTGAGGTCTTCGAGGACGAAGTCCATCACGTCGTTGCGGCTGGTGCGGGGACCATAGAGGATCTCGGTATCAGCGGGGTCGAGCACTTGGCTAACCATGGGCACGTCGCCATACTTCTTGACGAGGTCGAAGTATTGCATAGCGCGATAGAGGCGAGCGATGCCGATGAAGTTGTTGGCTTGCGAGCCGGTGATAGTACCGGAGTTCACGCCCTCGATAACGAGGTTAGCGCGACGGATTTCGGTATAAGGACCGCTCCAGTTGGAAGATGACGAGGGAACGCTAAGGTTCTTCCAGTCGGCGAAAGCGGTACGACCGCACTGGTCATCGGTAGTCCAGGTGAAGTAGAAAGCACCTGTACCAGTACCATTGCCGTAACCGAGGAAGTCCTCGTAGAAATAGTTAATCTGAGCTTGGACATTTTCGGGATTGCTCCAAAATTCCGGGTTCACAGTCTGCTGTGACAGGGGATAACGGTTGTCGTCCAGAAAATCGTCGCAACCGGTGAGGGAAGCGCCGGCGAGGGCGATTGCACTCAATATAAAAAGTTTTTTCATCTTAATCTAAGAATTTGGAGTTAGAAAGTAACCTGAACGCCGAATGAGAATACACGCTGCATAGGCACGGTACGACCGAACGAAGCGTAGCCGTCGTTGTAGCCTTGGAGTGAAGAGTTAGCCGAAGTAGTCATTTCGGGGTCGAGTTGATACTTACCGGCACCGTTGTGGATGAAGAAGAGGTTGTCAGCCGAGAAGTAAACGCGAGCCTTCTGGATGAGTGCCTTCTTGGTGAGGTCGGTGGGGAGGGTGTAACCGAGAGTAACGTTCTTGAGACGGAGGTAAGCCATCGAGATCAAGTAACGGCTCTGGGGATAGAAGTTGTAGCAACCATTGCCGATATTGGCAACGCGGCCGCCGCCACCACCACCAGAGTACATGCGAGGATAGTCATAGCCTTGGTTGATGTCGGCAGAGATGATTTGACCATTGTCGCCGTATTCAACCTTGTTGTAGCTGAGTTGGTTGGTAAATGTACCGTAACCGCTCTGAGCCATAGGAATGATAGTAGAACCGGTAGCCCACATATCACGCTTGCCTACGCCCTGGAAGAAGAGGTCGAGGTCGAAGTTCTTCCAAGTACCACCGATGTGGAATGAGTATTCGTAGCGTGGGAGAGCGTTACCGATAACCTTGAGGTCACCATGGTTCTTGAGAGAGCCGGTGGAGATCTTCTCGGCATCGGGATTGGCAGCAGCAGCTGCGTAGCCTTCTTGACCGGGCACGTAGGTCTTGCCGTTGAGTTCGATCATGCCATCGATACCGTTGTTGATGACACCGTCACCGTTGAGGTCGACGAACTTGATATCGCCGGGGCCGTAGGTGAAGTTGCCTGATTCGAGGAATGACTGGTCGGCAACGCCGGGAGCGTAGTCATAGCCGGAGCCGTTCCAAACGAAGTCATCTTCGGTGAAGTAGCGGTCGGTCTCGAAGCCCCAGATGTCACCGTAGTAGGTACCGGGGGTAAAGTAAGCGTAACCGATTGAAGAGGCTTGGTAGTTAGGATTGTAAGAGTAGATAGTACCGTTGTCGTTGCGCCACTTGGTGATCTTGGTGCGAGCGTCGCCGATGTTGAAGTTGGCGTAGACGTTGAAGTCACCGAAGGTGTGGTTCCAACCGAGAGAGAGTTCCCAGCCACGAGTGCGGAGCTCACCGGAGTTGGCGATAGGAGCAGCGGAGCCCATAACAGCGGGGAGTTGACCGCTAAGGCCCATCATGTCTTGAGTGTCGCGGATGAACCAGTCGAAGCCGGCGGTGAGGCTGTTGTTGAGGAAGCCAAGGTCAAGACCGATGTCGGTGGTTACGATGCGTTCCCAAGTAAGGGTGCTGGAAACGAGGGTAGGCATTGAGAATTCAGTAATCTTCTGGTTACCGGTGAGCCAGTGCACGTTGCCGGAGGAAACTTGGCTAACAGTAGAGAGGAACATGTTCTGACCTACGTTTTCGTTACCAACGTGACCGTAGCTGACACGGAGCTTACCATTGCTCCACCAGTTCTTGAGGGGTTCGAAGTAAGACTCCTCGGAGAAGCGGTAGCCTGCGGAGAACGAGGGGAGGAATACCCACTGGTCGTTGGCGGGGAAGCGAGACGAACCGTCGTAGCGGCCGTTAGCCTCGAAGAGGTACTTGCCCTTGTAGTCGTAGTTGATACGGCCGAAGAAGCCGGCGGTAGCGCGGGTCCAGTGAGAAGCGGTAGTAGCGTAAGTGGTGCTATTGGTGAGGGCGAGGTTGGGGAGGTTGTAGTCGAGGAGGCCGTTGCGTTGCACGCTGTATTGGCGGTATTCCTCACGTTCGCCGGTCCAACCAGCCATAACCTTGAGGTTGTGGGCATCGTTGAACGACTTGGTGTAAGTAGCAAAGATGTTTGCTGTCCACAAGTTGTCGCGATAGCTGTTCTGGTAAGCGTAGGTAGAGGTCTGGGCATAATTGGTCCATTCGCTCTGCTCGATGGTGGGCTTACCTGAAACCCATTGAGAATACATGGTGAAGGGGATACGAGCGTCGTCGGCGTTCATGTCGCGGAGGCTGTAAGTGAAGTCGGCTTGCAACTGGAGACCGGGAAGGAGGTCAGCAATCATGTAAGCCTGCATACGAGTCTGCGAGGTAGTGGTTGTGTTGTTGTAACCATTCTGACGGTAAGTGATTTCGTTGCGGAAACCAACGGGGTTGCCTTCGTCGTCGAGGATGTAACCATAGTTCTCAAACTGAGCGGGGAAGCGCCAAACGTATTGGTAAGCGTTACGACCCGAGAGGTGGGGAGAAGTATAGTCGCGCTGTGAGAAGTTGAAGCGAGCGCCTGCCTTCAAGAACGAGAATACTTGAGTCTCGATAGAAGCGTTGGCGGTGTAGCGTTTGAACTTATCGGGGTTGAAGCGCCAGAGACCTTCGCGAGCGTCGTAGCCGAAAGAAACGCGGTAGTTGGTTTTGCCGCTGCGGCCTTCGAGGCTAACGTTGTGCTTCTGTGAGAAAGCGGTATCGAAGAGGGTTTCGCCTACATTCCAGTCGGCATAAGTGAGCCAACGGCCTGACTTGAAAGGCTGAGAGTAATCCCAACCGGTGAGACCGGCAGGCATCGACATATTGCCGGCAGTGGGGCAGTAGTAGTCACCTACGTTGTTCCAGTCCTGGAAGGGATGGAGTTCAACGAGGTTGGTGTACTGCTTGCCACCGTGTTGCTGCTGCCAAGCCTGAGCGAAGGGGAGCAATTCGTCGTAGTACATACCGAAGATTTCGGTATCACCACCGGGGTTGGTGTTGTCCATAGCGACGAGGAGGTTGTTGACGGTGGTATTGTACTCGGGGAGACGAGTAGCGGTACCCCAACCGAAGTTGTTGTTGTACTTCACCGACACGCGATCCTCGTTAGCCATCTTGGTCTGAACCAAGATAACGCCGAATGCAGCGCGGCTACCGTAGATGGCAGAAGAAGCGGCATCCTTGAGGACGGAGATAGACTCGATGTCTTCGGGGTTAACGAAGGACAGGTCGTCCACGGGGACACCATCAACCACGATAAGGGGTGAGGAGTCGTGACCGTTGGAGAGAGTACCTGTACCACGGATGTTGATAGAGGGGTTACCGGCGATATCACCATTGGCAACGGTGATAGTCAAGCCGGGGACAGCGCCTTGGAGGGCCTTGGCGACGTCGGTAACAGGACGAGAGTCCATGGCGCGAGCCACGTCGACAGTAGCAACGGCGCCGGTAAGGTTAGCGCGCTTCTGCGAGCCGTAGCCGACGGCTACGAGTTCGTTCAGCACTTCGGTAGTGGGCTGGAGGCTAACAGACATACCATTGGTGGCGGGCACTTCGACAGTCTTGTAGCCTACATAACTGATGCTCAGTACGGCTCCTTGCGGAACACGAATTGTAAACTTACCGTCATAGTCAGTGGCGGTAGCATTGCGTGAGACACCCTTTTGAACAACGCTGGCGCCGATGACGGGCTCGTTGTTTTCATCAAGGACGGTACCGGTGATGGTAACGGCCGCTTGACCTTGCGATTGGGGTTCGGGTGCAGCATAAGCGGCAAAAGAGCCGGTCAGCGGCATACCACAAGCCAAAAGCAATGTCACAAACAGATGTTTTCTCATAAACTTTAAAAGTTGGTTGTTAATGAAGTTTGTTTGGAGTTTCTTCTTATAATGATTAAAAAATGGTTGTCGAGCGACAGAGTTCAGTTGTATCGATAATCGGTTAGTAGTTAGTTAGTTTTTACAAAAAATTAGTACAAAAAGTGTTTAATAGGCTTTTTGACGGCGCTAAATTAATTAAAGTTTTTTAAACGGGGTAATTTTTTACAATCTTTAACACTATGTTATAAAGCATATTTTTTAATTAGGAGATAGGAATTAGGAGATAGGAATTTCTTTTAATGAGGAATTAGGAGATAGGAATTAGGAGATAGGAATTTCTTTTAATGAGGAATTAGGAGATAGGA
The DNA here is from genome assembly GCA_051871715.1 of Muribaculaceae bacterium. Lineage (GTDB taxonomy): Bacteria > Bacteroidota > Bacteroidia > Bacteroidales > Muribaculaceae > CAG-873. The sequence goes on from JBJEDD010000251.1 coordinate 6,280, forward strand.
ATTAGGAGATAGGAATTTCTTTTAATGAGGAATTAGGAGATAGGAATTTCTTTTAATGAGGAATTAGGAGATAGGAATTTCTTTTAATGAGGAATTATGAGATAGGAATTTCTTTTAATGAGGAATTATGAGATAGGAATTAGGAATGGGGAGCAACCGCGCTTCGCAGGTTGTTTTTTGTAGGGGGATGGGGTTTCGCATGAGCAACCTGCTTCGCAGGTTCTTCGGTGCTCTCCGTTTGCAACCCTTCCAGGGTTGTTTTTTCCCATGCGATGGACCCCAGGGAGGGCTGCGCCCACCCTGGGGTTAATGATGTTGAGACCCCG
>JBJEDD010000252.1:0-6594 GCA_051871715.1 Muribaculaceae bacterium
AGCACTGGTCTCCAAAACCAGGTGTCGGGAGTTCGAGCCTCTCTTCCCGTGCTAATTTTTTGACAATGAAGAAACTTAAACTACTTACGAATATCGAGGAGTCTTACGAAGAATTGCGCTTCAAGACTTCTTGGCCCACCAAGAAGCAGGTTGTAAAATCTGCTATACTCGTGATGATTGCTTCCGTGATTATCGCTCTGATAATCTTCGTCATGGACAAGGTGGTTAACGGCTTAATGCACTTTATCTACAGTTTCTAATCCCTTCTAAACCCCTCGGACAGTGGAACAGCAGAATGACAACAAGCGCGGATGGTATGTGTTGCGTGCCATCTCGGGTAAGGAAGCCAAGGTTAAGGAGGTTCTTGACGCTCAAATCAAGAACACCGATCTGGGCAATTACCTGTTTCAAGTGTTGATACCCACCGAGAAGGTAATGGCGGTGCGCAATGGCAAGAAAATCATCAAGGAACGCAACCTCTACAGTGGTTATGTGTTCATTGAGGCTGACTTGCGCGGCGAGGTGATTCATCAACTCGTCAACACCACCAACGTAATCGACTTCCTGCGCGGACGCGAGAAGGGCGCTCAACCCGAGCGCTTGCGCCAAGCCGAGGTCATGCGTATGCTGGGCGCCGCCGACGAATTGTTCGACCCCACCGACAACGAAATCAATGATTACATCGTTGGTGAAACTGTCAAGGTGAAGGAAGGTCCGTTCAACGGATTTACCGGCACCATCGAGAAGGTCGACCGCGAGAAGAGAAAACTCACTGTGATGGTAAAGATATTCGGCCGTCCAAATCCTCTGGAATTGGAAAATTCGCAAGTAGAGCGTGAATGAACAATTGAAGGTTACGCTCGAAAGTTCACAATCGCAAGATTTTTTAATCTTATTAATTTGTTTTTACAATGGCTAAAGAAATTGCTGGACAAATCAAATTGCAGATTAAAGGCGGAGCAGCCAACCCCTCGCCACCAGTAGGTCCTGCCCTGGGTTCGAAGGGTATCAACATCATGGAATTTTGCAAGCAATTCAATGCCCGCACCCAGGACAAAGCCGGCAAGATTCTCCCTGTAGTAATCACTTACTACACCGACAAATCTTTCGACTTTATCGTTAAGACTCCCCCTGTAGCTGTACAGCTCAAGGAGGTTTCCAAGGCAAAGAAGGGTTCCAAAGAGCCCAACCGCACCAAGGTTGCCGAGATCACCTGGGACCAAGTGCAGGCAATTGCTGCCGACAAGATGCCGGATCTCAACTGCTTCACCATCGAATCTGCCATGCGTATGGTAGCCGGTACGGCCAGAAGTATGGGTATCACCGTCAAAGGCGATTTCCCCGGTAAATAACCTGAAATCTTCAATTGAAATGAGTAAACTGACTAAAAATCAAAAGTTAGCCCTTAGCAAGATTGAAGCCGGGAAAACTTACACCTTGGCAGAAGCCGCTGAAAAGGTAAAGGAAATCACCTATACCAAGTTTGACGCATCGTTGGATATCGACGTGCGCCTCGGTGTGGATCCCCGTAAGGCTAACCAGATGGTGCGTGGCGTGGTAACACTGCCCCACGGCACCGGCAAGACCGTCCGTGTCCTCGTACTCTGCAATCCCGACGCAGCTGCAGCCGCTACTGCCGCCGGTGCCGACTATGTAGGCTTGGACGAATATATCGAGAAAATCAAAGGCGGCTGGACCGATGTTGACGTTATCATCACTCAGCCCGCTATCATGGGTAAAATCGGTGCCCTGGGTCGTATCCTCGGTCCCCGTGGCTTGATGCCTAACCCCAAGAGCGGTACTGTCACCATGGACGTCGCTAAGGCTGTCGAAGAAGTTAAGAAAGGTAAGATTGACTTCAAGGTTGACAAGAACGGTATCGTTCACTCTACCATCGGCAAGGTGTCTTTCGCTCCCAACCAGATGGTCGACAACGCCCGCGAGTTTATCAACACCTTGATTAAACTGAAACCCGCCACCGCCAAGGGTACTTATATCAAGAGCATTTATCTTTCGAGCACAATGAGCCCCGGCATCAAGGTGGACTCTAAGTCAATCGAAGGTTAACCCACTTAATCAACGTAGACAATGAAAAAGGAAGATAAAGCCCTGGTAATCGACCGCATCGTCGATACCCTCAAAGCCTACAATGGCTTCTATTTGGTGGAAACTGCCGGCTTGAACGCCGAGAAGACATCCGACCTCCGTCGCGCTTGCTTCAAGGCCGACATCAAGTTGATGGTTGTAAAGAATACTTTGCTCCACAAGGCCCTCGAGTCTATGGATGGCGACTTCTCTGAGCTCTATCCCGCACTCAGCGGTTCGACCTCTCTGATGTGCACCAACGTGGGTAACGCTCCCGCCAAGTTGCTCAAAGATTTCGTCAAGAAAGACGACACCCTTCCCGCCCTCAAGGCAGCTTATGTAGAGGAAACCTGCTACGTAGGTGCCGACCAGCTCGACGCTCTCGCCGCTATCAAGAGCAAGAACGAACTTATCGCCGACGTTATCGCACTGTTGCAATCGCCCGCCAAGAACGTTGTTTCTGCTCTTACATCCGGTGGCAGCAAGCTCCACGGTATCCTTGAGACGCTCTCAAACAAAGAATAATTCCATCATCAGTTTTTTTCGAATAATAACAAATAAACAAATACAAAAATGGCAGATTTAAAAGCTTTTGCTGAACAACTTGTTAACCTTACCGTAAAGGAAGTAAACGAACTCGCTCAGATCCTCAAGGAGGAATACGGTATCGAACCCGCCGCTGCTGCTGTCGCTGTTGCTGCCGGCCCCGCCGCTGCTGCTGCAGTTGAAGAGAAGACCTCTTTCGACGTTATCCTCAAGAGCGCCGGCGCTCAGAAACTTAACGTCGTTAAGAAAGTCAAGGACGTTGCAGGTCTCGGCCTCAAGGAAGCCAAGGAATTGGTTGACAACGCTCCCAGCACCGTTAAGGAAGGCGTGTCTAAGGACGAAGCCGAGGCTCTCAAGAAAGAACTTGAGGAAGCCGGTGCTGAAGTCGAACTTAAATAATTCACCTGACTTACAGGCAATTGGGTTAAGAACGCCCCCACACGGGCTTTCTTAACCCCTTTGTGTCGTAAATTAAGTTCCCTGTTTCTTAACACCTTTAATCCGAATTTCTTAGATGTCAGTTTCCTCAAATAAACAACGAATTAATTTCGCTTCGGTAAAGAATCCGCTTCCTTACCCCGACTTCCTTGAGGTGCAGCTCAAGTCGTTCCGCGACTTCCTCCAGCTCGATACACCTCCGGAAAAACGTAAAAACGAAGGGCTCTACAAGGTCTTTTCCGAAAATTTCCCTATAGCCGACACTCGCAACAACTTCGTCCTCGAGTTCCTCGACTATTACATCGACCCCCCAAGATATACCATTGAGGAATGTCTCGAGCGTGGTCTCACTTACTCGGTGCCCCTCAAGGCTAAACTTAAACTTTACTGTACCGACCCCGACCACGAGGACTTCGCTACAGAAATTCAGGATGTATACCTCGGCCCTATCCCGTATATGACCGAGAAAGGTACGTTTGTGATCAACGGTGCCGAGCGCGTCGTCGTATCACAATTGCACCGCTCGCCCGGCGTTTTCTTCGGTCAGAGCACTCATGCCAATGGTACTAAACTCTACAGCGCCCGCATCATCCCCTTCCGCGGCTCTTGGATTGAGTTTGCCACTGATATTAATAATGTGATGTACGCCTACATCGACCGCAAGAAGAAATTGCCCGTGACAACCCTGTTGCGCGCTATCGGTCTTGAGGGCGACAAAGACATCATCGACATCTTCGGGCTCGCCGAGGAAGTCAAGGTCAATAAGACCAACCTCAAGAAGGCTATCGGCCGCAAGCTCGCTGCCCGTGTCCTCAAGACGTGGATTGGCGACTTTGTCGACGAAGATACCGGCGAAGTAGTTTCTATCGAGCGTAACGATGTAATCATCGACCGTGAGACCGTTCTCACCGAGGAGCACATCGACCAAATCCTCGATAGCGGTGTCGAGACCATCCTCCTCCACAAGGAAGATGTCAACACCAGCGACTACTCCATCATCTTCAACACCCTGCAGAAGGACCCCACCAACTCCGAGAAGGAGGCTGTGCAATTTATCTATCGCCAATTGCGCAACGCCGAGCCACCGGACGACGCCTCCGCTCGCGAAGTCATCACCAACCTCTTCTTCTCGGAGAAGCGTTATGACCTCGGCGAGGTGGGTCGCTACCGCATCAACAAGAAACTCAATCTCGATACCTCGATGGAAGTCAAGGTGCTCACCCGCGAGGACATTGTCAACATCATCAAGTATCTGATTGAGCTTATCAACTCCAAGACCGACGTCGACGACATCGACCACCTCAGCAACCGCCGTGTGCGCACTGTAGGTGAGCAACTCTACAACCAATTCAACATTGGCTTGGCTCGTATGTCGCGCACCATCCGCGAGCGTATGAACGTTCGCGACAGCGAGGTCTTCACTCCTATCGAACTTATCAACGCCAAGACTATCTCGAGCGTTATCAATACCTTCTTCGGCACCAGCGCTCTGTCCCAGTTTATGGACCAGACCAACCCGCTCGCCGAGATTACTCACAAGCGTCGTATGTCGGCTCTCGGCCCCGGCGGTCTCTCGCGCGAGCGTGCCGGCTTCGAGGTCCGCGACGTTCACTACACCCACTACGGCCGTCTCTGTCCTATCGAGACCCCTGAAGGTCCTAACATCGGTCTTATCTCCTCGTTGTGCGTATATGCCAAGATCAACGACCTCGGCTTCATCGAGACTCCCTATCGCGTAGTTAAAGATGCCAAGGTCAACCTCAACAACGACGAGGTGGTGTACCTCACCGCCGAGAACGAGGAGGGCAAGGTTATCGCACAGGGCAACGCACCGCTTAAGGACGATGGCTCCTTCGTGCGCGACCGTGTCAAGGCTCGTCTCGACGCCGACTTCCCCGTGGTAGCTCCCGGCGAGGTCGAGCTCATGGACGTGGCTCCCCAACAGATTGCCTCTATCGCCGCATCGCTCATCCCATTCCTCGAGCACGACGACGCCAACCGCGCACTCATGGGTTCGAACATGATGCGCCAGGCTGTGCCTCTGATGCGCAGCGAGGCTCCTATCGTCGGCACCGGCATCGAGGCTCAGCTCGCCCGCGACAGCCGCACTCAGATCATGGCTGAGGGCGCCGGCACCATCGAGTATGTCGACTCCACAGTCATCCGCATCCGCTACGACCGCACCGACGACGAGGAATTTGTCGCCTTCGATAGCGCCGTCAAGGATTACATCATCCCCAAGTGGCGCAAGACCAACCAGAGCATGACCATCGACCTCCGTCCTATCTGCGAGGTGGGTCAGCGTGTCGCCAAGGGCGATATCCTCACCGAGGGTTACGCCACCGAGAACGGCGAACTCGCCCTCGGTCGCAACCTCAAGGTGGCATTCATGCCCTGGAAGGGTTACAACTACGAGGACGCTATCGTCCTCAACGAGCGTGTCGTCCGCGACGACATCCTCACCTCGGTTCACGTCGACGAGTATTCCCTCGAAGTGCGTGAGACCAAGCGCGGTATGGAGGAACTCACCAACGATATCCCCAACGTCAGCGAGGACGCCACCAAGGACCTCGATGAGCGCGGTATCATCCGCATCGGCGCTCACGTTGTGCCCGGCGACATCATGATTGGTAAGATTACTCCTAAGGGCGAGAGCGATCCCACACCCGAGGAGAAGTTGCTCCGCGCCATCTTCGGCGACAAGGCAGGCGACGTCAAGGACGCTTCGCTCAAGGCGTCTCCCTCGCTCAAGGGCGTCGTTATCGGCACCAACCTCTTCAGCCGCGCTGCCAAGAAGAAGAAAACCAAGAGCGCCAACGCTCAGCTGCCCAAGCTCGATGAGGAATACGAAAAGCGCCTCGACGACCTCCGCGAGGTCCTCGTGGGCAAATTGATGACCCTCACCGACGGCAAGACCAGCCAAGGCGTCAAGGACTTCCTCGGCAGCGAAATCATCCCCAAGGGCACCAAGTTCACCGCCGCTCAGTTGCGCGACATCAACTACGACACCGTCAACCTCAGCAAGTGGACCGCCGACGCTCACAAGAACGACCTCATCCGCCAGACTATCGTTAACTACCTGCGCAAGAGCAAGGAAATCGATGCCGAGTTGCGTCGCAAGAAGTTTGATATCTCCATCGGCGACGAGCTCCCCTCGGGCATCATGCAGATTGCCAAGGTTTACATCGCCAAGAAGCGCAAAATCGGCGTCGGCGATAAGATGGCAGGTCGCCACGGTAACAAGGGTATCGTATCGCGCATCGTGCGCCAAGAGGATATGCCCTTCCTTGCCGATGGTACCCCCGTGGATATCGTCCTCAACCCTCTGGGTGTGCCTTCGCGTATGAACCTCGGTCAGATCTTCGAGACCGTCCTCGGCTGGGCAGGTCGCGAATTGGGCGAGAAGTTTGCCACCCCCATCTTCGACGGCGCTACTCTTGACGACCTCAACGAGTGGACCGACAAGGCTGGTCTCCCCCGCTACGGCAAGACCTACCTCTACGATGGCGGCACCGGCGAACGCTT
>JBJEDD010000253.1:0-6591 GCA_051871715.1 Muribaculaceae bacterium
TGCCCGGCGGGTGACCGACTTCCAATTTGGCTCCTTGGGAGATGAATTCCGGGCAGTCCCAGAAACTTGCGGTAGGCTCGATGGTGAGCAGATAGGTGACGGCGGCGATGACAAAGCAGAGCCAGCCGAGGACATTATTATACAGGTTGTATCTCTTCATACTGTCGATGAGGTGAAAATCAGAGGACAAAGGTACAAAAAAGGGGTGAGACGAGCGACCATTTAACACTAATTAAGTGCATCTGACTCGCGATATAGGCGTTCGGGCGGTATCACGGCGAGCACATCGGGGTTGAAACGGCTGCCGAGCGACAGGGACAGCCCCAAGTCGATGAGTTGGCGAGCGAGGGCAGGCTTGCCGCGGAAGCCGTGGACAATCCACATCCCCGGGGCGGGGCGATGACGGCGCACGGCGGCAGCGAGGATGTCGTATGCCTTGACGCAGTGGATGATGAGTGGTAGCCCGTGGCGAGCGGCGAGGCGAGCCTGGAAATCGAACATAGCCACTTGTCGCTCCATATCGGCACCGCGAAGGCGGTCGAAGCCACACTCGCCGATGGCGACAACCCGCGGGTCGGTAGCGGCAGCGACGAGCCGACGCAAAGTGGTGAGTGTGACGGGCTTATCGGTATCCCAGGGGTGAATACCCACGCTGTAGGTGCCACCGGCGAGCATCGGCGTGTCGGGTGCTATTGACACGACGACATCGCCGCGACAGGCGAGGTCGAGGCGGTGGGAATGTATGTCGGCATAGGCGTCGAGCGGGCGAGTCATGGCACGGGGTCGTAACCGCTGCCGCCCCAGGGATGACAGCGACATATGCGCTTGATAGCCAGCCAAGTGCCCTTGATGGCACCGTGCTTGCGCAGCGCCTCGAGGGCATACTCGCTGCAGGTGGGCGTAAAGCGACATGCCGGGGGTAGCATAGGCGAGATGCAGCGGCGATAGAAGATTACGGGCAACTGCAGCACAGCCGAGAGGGCGCGGTCAAGCATCTTGAGCGGATTCATCGGTGGCTGGAATTGGTGTGTCGGCAATGCGGTCGAGCAGGCGAGCCATAGCAGTAGCAACAGATTGATAATCAACCAATTTGTCGGCTACATAAATAAAAGCGACATCGAGCCGTGCGCCCTCGGGCATAGGGTGCTCGAGGCGAGCGAGGCGATAAGCCTCGCGGATGCGGCGGCGCATGGCGACGCGGTCGACGGCATGGCGCAGGCGCTTCTTGGGTACGCTGATGAGAAAGGCGACGGGTGCGTCGCTGTGTCGGCGGGGATTGTGGCGCCACACGGCACGCAAAGGCCACGCCAGGGCTGCAGAAGTGCCTGAGCCACGACGAAATAGGGTCTCAATCGCGGTTGTGGAGCAGAGTTTTTCCTTCTTGTATAGGCGCAGACCTTTCACCGCCCGTGGAAATTTACGTCAAGCCGGCGGGTTGAGCGACTTGAGGAAGTTGTCGATAGCGGCGGGCATGGACGGGGCGGCGGGGCTTGGAGCCTCGATGTCGATGCGCAAGCCGGCTTCGCGAGCCGCTGCGGCAGTTGCTGCACCGAAGGTGGCGATGGCGGTGTCGCCCTGTTGGTAGTTGGGGAAGTTCTTGACCAGCGACTCGATGCCCTGGGGGCTGAAGAACACCAGCATCTGGTAGTCAAAAGGCTCGTCGGGGGTAAAGTCGTTGCTGACGGTGCGATACACGGCGGCGCGGTCGTAGTTGATTTTGCTCTTGTCGAGCAACTCGGCTTCGGCTCCGGTGTTGACATCGCTCACAGCGAGGAAATATTTCTCGGTCTTGTGCTTGACTATTTGTGGAATAAGGTCAACAAACTTGCCGGTCTTGGAGAAGAAAACCTTGCGCTTGCGGTATACGATATATTTCTGCAAATAATTGGCAATGCTCTCCGAGGTGCAGAAGTACTTCTGGTCGTCGGGCATGGTGATGCGCATTGTCTCGCAGAGTTCAAAGAAGTGGTCAATAGCAGTTTTGGCGGTAAAGATAATTGCTGTGTGCTCGGGAATGGCAACTTTCTGTGCGCGAAATTCGCGCGGAGTCATGGCTTCCACCTTTATGAATGGGCGGAAAACGATTTCGACACCGTGCTTTTGTTCCAAATCAAAATAAGGCGACTTCTCGGAAGTCGGGCGTGGTTGCGATACTAAGATTTTTTGTACTCTCACTTCTTGCTTTTTTAGGCTCCGCAGGGTGTAGTTAAGCGATAGTTTCCGCGGAGAATTTATAAACAAAAATTAACGGAATTATTTCAAGGGTGCAAAGGTACAAAATAAAATAGACTAAAGAGGTATAATCGGTGTAAAAAATTCTAAAACCCTTAATAATTAGCGCCAAACGGACCAAAATAAACGCCAAAAATGCCACAACGACGAGCGCCGGAGCAGCGTTGGGGTAGAATATGGCGAGGATTGCCGGCAGGACGAAAATTTCGCCCAACAGGGCAATTGAGGCATTGAACGAGCGTATCCAGTCGCGGTGACCTTGCTCGTCGGCAAAGGCATAGCCCACGAGGTGCTGGGCGGTGAAGATGGTGACAAAATATGTGGCGGCGATGAGTGTGCACAGCCACATACAGCGCCCGGTGAGGAGTGCCGCATTGCCATGTCCTACCGAGGCGGCTGACGCCGACAGCAAGATACCGCCACACACTACCGCTTGGATGATGAGCATGATGAGGATGCGCATATCACCGGCGGGGTGCTCGTCGAAGACGTTTTCGCGTCCGTGTCGTTGCTTGGTGAGTTCCTCGACGTAGGTATTGGTGAGGCGACGCAAGTGCTTGAAATTGAATGTCATGAGCATTATCATCAGCGCCACAATCAGGAGCATCACCGAGTTGTGCCCCGGCTGCATCACGCGCAGGGCGGGCTCCAATCCGGCGGTCCAGGTGTCGGCAGTGAGGATAAATGCAGTAGTCATCGGGCAGTGAAGATATTGTCGAGATACCAGCGGACTGTTGCTTGTAGCCCGTCATCAAAGGTGTAGCGGGGCTGCCAGCCCAGGTCGTCGCGCAGATGTGTGGGGTCGATGGCATAGCGCAGGTCGTGCCCGGCGCGGTCCTGCACATAGGTGATGAGCGAGCGGCTTGCACCCTCGGGGCGTCCCATCAGGCGGTCGGTGATGGCGATGAGCCGCTCTACGAGGTCGATATTGCGCCATTGGTTGCACCCGCCGATGTTGTAGCCGGAGCCGTCGGCGGCGCGGTGGAAGATGAGGTCGAGTGCCTCGACGTGGTCGCCTACATAGAGCCAGTCGCGCACATTGATGCCCTTGCCGTAGACCGGCAGAGGCTTGCCTTCAACTATATTCTTGATAAACAGCGGAATGAGTTTCTCAGGATATTGCTTCGGTCCGTAATTATTTGAGCAATTGGTGATTACGACGGGGAGGCGGTAGGTGTCGTGGTAAGCGCGCACAAAGTGGTCGCTCGACGCCTTGGATGCCGAGTAGGGGCTGTGAGGGTTGTAGGGGGTCGTCTCACTGAACATATCATCGCCCTCGGCGGCAAGGGCGCCATACACCTCGTCGGTGGAGATGTGGTGGAAGCGCTTGCCATCGTATCCGCTACGCGACCATTGCCGGCGTGCCGCCTCGAGCAGGGTGAGGGTACCCAACACATTGGTGCGTGCAAAGACCAGCGGGTTGGCGATGGAGCGGTCGACATGGCTCTCGGCTGCGAGGTGAAAGACCCCGTCAATGTCGTAGCGCTCAAAGATACCCTCCACTGCGGCGGCATCGGTAATGTCGGCATGCTCAAAGCGGTAGTTGGGCGCCTCGGCGACCTCGGCGACATTGTCGAGATTGCCGGCATAGGTGAGGGCATCGACGTTGACGATGAGGTAGTCGGGATATTTGTTGACAAGATGCACCACCAGATTGGAGCCGATAAATCCGGCACCTCCGGTGACCATTATTTTGCGTGTATAGTTCATTGCCAATGAGTTAAAATGGGGTGACAAACTCGGCGAAGGGGGTAAAATTCATATCCTTGGGCGAGAGTATTATGTCGGGAGTATCGATGTGCCAGTCGATGCCGATTGTGGGGTCATTCCAGGGTAAGCCGTCCTCCACCTCGGGGTGGTAATAATTGTCGCACAGATATATAAATGTGGCGGTGTCGCTCAACACGGCAAATCCGTGAGCCATGCCGCGCGGGATGAAGAGTTGGCGATGGTTGTCGGCAGAGAGTTCCACGGCGTGCCACTTGCCGTAGGTGGGGGAGCCGCTGCGCAAGTCGACGGCAACATCGAGCACCGTCCCCTCGACCACGCGCACCAATTTGGCTTGGGCATAAGGCGGGCGCTGGAAGTGCAGTCCGCGCACCACGCCGCGGTGCGAGCGGCTCTGATTTTCTTGCACGAAGTCAACCGCGCCCACCGCTGCGTCGAAGTCGCGGCGCGTCCACACCTCCTTGAAGTAGCCGCGAGCGTCGCCATAGACCTGCGGCTCGATGATTACCAAGCCCTCAATGGGTGTCTTTGTGACTTTCATCTACCTCTGCGATTACCTTAAATAGATATTTACCATATTGATTTGCAGCCATTTGCTCGGCGGCAGCGAGGATGGTGTCGCGGTCAATCCATCCGCGGCGATATGCCATACCCTCGAGGCAGGCGATTTTGCGCCCTTGGCGCTTCTCGAGCACCTCGACGTAGATTGATGCCTCCGACAGCGAGTCGTGAGTGCCGGTGTCGAGCCATGCCATGCCCTCGGGGAGGGTAGCGAGGTGTAGCCGTCCCTGTTGCAAGTACAGGTTGTTGAGCGAGGTGATTTCCAACTCGCCGCGTGCCGAGGGGCGGATGGTGCATGCCTGCTCATACACCCCGGCGGGGTAGAAATAGATGCCCGTGACGGCATACTGCGACTTGGGGTGCTCGGGCTTTTCCTCGATGGAGAGGCAACGCCCCGTGGCGTCAAATTCGGCGACGCCGTAGCGCTGAGGGTTGTCGACACGGTAGCCGAAGACCGTTGCCTCGCCACCTTCGGCGCGACTCACTGCTTGGGTCAGCAATTCGCCCAAGCCCGCGCCGTGGAAGATGTTGTCGCCGAGGATGAGGCAGCAAGGCTCGTCGCCGATGAAGTCGCGCCCGATGATGAATGCCTGCGCCAAGCCGTCGGGCGATGGTTGCTCGGCATAGTCGATGTGGATGCCGAAGGTGCTCCCGTCGCCCAGGAGGCGGCGGAACATCGGCAGGTCAATGGGCGTGGAGATGAGCAACACCTCGCGGATACCCGCTTGCATCAGCGTAGCCAGCGGATAGTACACCATGGGCTTGTCGTAGATGGGTAGCAATTGCTTGCTCACGCCCTTGGTGATAGGGTATAGACGGCTGCCGGTCCCTCCGGCAAGGATAATTCCTTTCATGGCTCTCATATTTTCGGCAAAGGTACGCAAAAAAATTGATTTTTTTATGTACCTTTGCACAGAGATGAACAAACTACAGCACATAAGCCTCGCCGAGGCGCAGCAAGCCGTCGACCGCTGGATACGTTCCACCGGCAAGGGCTACTTTTCGCCTCTGACCAACGCTGTCATTCTCGCCGAGGAGACCGGCGAGGTGGCTTCGGTGATGGCGCGCCTGTATGGCGACCAAACAGCCAAGGCGGGCGATAGCCTCAACCTCGCCGACGAACTCGCCGATGTGCTTTGGGTTCTCATGGCTATCGCTAATCAAACCGGCATCGACCTCACTGAGGCTTTCCATGCCAATCTGAACAAGAAATGCACCCGCGATGCTCATCGTCATGATATTGATAATTAATAATAATTAACACATAAATAATCTGCTACTATGACAGACAAATACCAAGAAGCCATCAGCCGTAGCGTCGTCACCGAGGACGATGCCGCTGTTACCGCCGCCGTGGAGAAAATCCTCGCCGAACACATGCAGGAAAACTGCAATCAAGATGTGTACAAACTGCTGTTCAACACTATAGACCTCACAACTCTCAACGGCACCGACTCGCCCCAGTCGGTGGCTCGCTTCACCGAGCGCGTCAACGACTTCGACCGCGAATACCCCATGCTGCCCAATGTGGCTGCCATCTGCGTTTATCCCAACTTTGCCCAGGTGGTTCGCGCCGTCCTTGAGGAGAGCGATGTACGCATCGCCTGCGTCTCGGGTGGCTTCCCCGCCAGCCAAACTTTCAACGAGGTGAAAATCGCCGAGACAGCCCTCGCTGTTGACGGAGGTGCCGACGAGATCGACATCGTGCTCAATATCGGCAACTTCCTCGATGGCGACTACGAGGCTGTGTGCGACGAAATTATCGAGCAAAAAGCCGCTTGCCGCGACAGCCACCTCAAGGTAATCCTCGAGACCGGCGCCCTCCGCACCGCTGCAGCCATCAAGCGCGCTTCGATACTCGCGCTCTACTCGGGCGCCGACTTCCTCAAGACTTCTACCGGCAAGGGCTACGAGGGCGCTACCCCCCAAGCCGCATATGTGATGTGCCAATGCATCAAGGAATACTACGAGGCTACCGGCACTCGCGTGGGCTTCAAGGCTTCGGGCGGCGTGTCAACTACCGCCGACGCCGTCAAGTATTACACCATCGTCAAGGAAGTCCTCGGCGAG
>JBJEDD010000254.1:0-6575 GCA_051871715.1 Muribaculaceae bacterium
TGCAAAGTTAGGCACTTTTTTGTTACCGTGCAAATTTTTTCGCAACTTTTTTGCTCCAACCCCCGAATTTCCTTCTAATTTACTGATAAATGGGTATTGTGGGAGTGGGGCGGAATGGCTAACTTTGCGGTGTTATGACAGAAATATTGAGCAATTGGCATATGAGTGGCTTGGCGATAGGGCTGGGCACATTCCTGATTATCGGGTTGTTTCACCCGATAGTGATAAAGTGTGAATACTATTGGGGCACGCGCTGCTGGTGGTGGTTTGCCCTGTTGGGCATCGCCATGTGTGGCGTGTCGGTGTGGGTCGACGACATCCTGCTCTCCACGCTTGCCGGCGTGGTGGGTTTCTCGTCGTTCTGGACGATAAAGGAGATATTTGACCAGCGTCAGCGCGTCATCAAGGGGTGGTTTCCCAAAAATCCGCGACGGGCGTCAGAGTATCCATCTTGACGGCGAAGAAAGCCGGGCGGCGAGTGTCGCTGAAGCGTTGCTTGAGCAAGCGCACGGGGCAGTCGGCGGGTAATCCAACGGTGTCGGTATCGACCGAGAAAAGCATCACGGTGCCGGGCGCCACGGTGTCGGCATCGGCGGCGTGAGGTAGACGGCGCAGTCGGTCATTTAGATAGAAATTGATATTGAAGGCGATGGCATAGTGAGGGTCTTCGCCCACGATGTATATGGGCTTGTCGCCGGCGAGAGCCTCGATGCGGCGTGCCTCGGGGAGGTCGCTCAGCGGGTTGAGCACAGCGGGCATGACGACCGCCGAGTAGGCAGTGAGCAGCGTGACCATGGCGATGCAGGCGCCGTCAAAGGGGGCTTCCTTCTTGTTGCCGGTGAGCCAAATCACCGAGGCGACGATGGGCAGAGCCAGCACTATCCAGCCCCACCATGTCGTGGGCGCGATATCGTAATCCGCCACGGGTATCCACCGCGTGAGCGCTATCAACACCGGCACCACAATGGCGAGCCATGCCAAGCCGATAGAGTAGTAGCGCGTGATGCGAGTTGAGGCAAGCCCTTCAATGATAGAAGCCACCGCATAGGCGATAAAGGGATATGCCGGCAGCAAATACACGCTGCGCTTGCTCGAGGGGATGCAGTAGAATAGAATCACCGTGAGGGCGCACACCAAGGCGAAAAGCCCGGCAGAGCGCAGAGCGCGGCGCTGATAGCGTCGCCATGCCAATACCGCCACCGCAGCGAGCAGGGTCCACGGCAGCATGCCCAGCAAGATGGTGTTGAAGTTGTACCAGAATGGGCGCACATGGCTCTCGTAGGGCATAGTGCCTATCAGGCGCATAATATTCTCCTCCCACATCGTGTATAGGAAGCCGTCGCCACCTTGTCGCCAAGCGAGGTAATACCACACGCCCGGCAAGATGAACGACAACACGCATATGAGCGACAACTTGCCCAGGGTGCTCCAGAAGCGGTCGCCGTGGAGCAATTGATAGAGCCCTACAGCAAGACAAGGGAGCAGGGCGCCCACGGGACCCTTGGTGCAGATGGCACCGCTGAGCAACAACACCACGCAAGCATAGCGCCACCACGCGCCACCGCGCTCGCGCAGGTCATATAGCATATACATCGCGCCCACCATACATGCCGTGAGCACCATATCCACGCGGCAGGCGATAGCATCGCGGAAAAATTCGACCGAGCATGCCAAAATCAAAGCCATATACAAGGCAAAGCGCTCGCCACGGATGCGCCGAGCCCAGGTGTAAGTAGCCATCACCAAGGCGATTGCCGCCACCACCGACGGCAGGCGCGAGAGAAATTCGTTGACCACGCCGCCATTGAATAGCCATGCCGCTGCGGCGATTAGCCACGCCAAGAATGGCGGCTTGTAGGGTATGTCGCTACCCGCCGACACCGGCAGTATCCAGTCGCCCGACTGGAGCATTGATACTGCGACTATCGCCTCGCGAGGCTCGCCCTTGGAGTAGAATAGCGTCTCGCCCAGCCAGGGCAACCACATCACCGCGACGGCTATGAACAGCACTGCGGTGGTGCTCAGATATATGGTCTTCTTCATGTCGTTGTTGTTTTGTGTCCGCAAAGTTAACAAAAATAGCGCGTACACTATTGCGAAAAATACTTTTTAAGTGTTTTTTACACCTAAATGGGCTTTTATCGCAGATTTTTTGCTAATTTTGCACCATATTTTTGTCAAATGAACGCTTTACAATCCATCAAGACCGCCCTGGGCGACGATATTCAACGACTCAACTCCCTGATTAGGGAGAATTTGTTGTCGTCTAATGTATTGATGGATAGCGTGATAGACCGCTATTTGACAACAAAGGGCAAGCAGATACGTCCTATCATCGTTATGTTGTGCGCCTCGATGTTCGGGCGTGTTGATGCTCGCGTGCTCGATGCTGCCGCCGCCGTGGAGTTGTTGCACAATGCCTCGCTCATCCACGATGATGTGGTCGATGACTCCAAGATGCGTCGCCGCCAGCCCACAATCAATGCCGTGTGGGACAATCATATCGCTGTATTGGTAGGTGACTTCTTTGTGTCGACCGCCCTCCAGCGAGCCATCGCCACCGGCGATTTGCGCATCATCGACGAGATAGGCAAACTCGGTAAACTGCTATCAATAGGCGAGATAGACCAGATATACAACGCCCGCGAGCACACCCTCGACGAGGAGGCATACTTCAAGATTATTGACTACAAGACCGCCTCGCTATTTGTGGCATGCGCCCGCGTTGGTTGCTTTGCTGTAGGTGCCTCCGATGCCGACACTGATACCCTCAGCGAGATTGCCCGCCTACTGGGACTATGTTTCCAGATGCGCGACGATGTATTTGATTACTTCGATGCCGACACCGTGGGCAAGCCCACCGGCAACGACCTGCGCGAGGGCAAGATTACACTGCCGTTGCTCTATGCCTTGGAGCATAACGACGATGCGGTGATGCACGACCTGGCTGCTCGGGAATGTCTCACTGACGCCGAGATTGCAGTCCTCACCGCCTTTGCTCGCAACAATGGCGGCATCGAATACACCTACGCTCGCATGGCTCAATTGCGCGATGAGGCAGTCAAAGCCCTCGACCGTCTCCCCGTGTGCCCCGCAGCCGACCATCTGCGTCAACTCTTCGACTATATCATCACTCGCGATTTTTGATTTCGCATACATTTATATATGCGCTCGGTGGAGCGCTCAATAAATCCTTAAAACTGATAACCAAAATGAAGTTTACCCATCTGATTGTTGTGGCGTTTGCCACCCTTATGTCGCTGTCGGCGCCGGCTCGCACCTCCGTAGCATCGCCCGATGGCAATGTTGTAGTTACCGTGAATGTCGACCATGGTCGCCTATATTATAATGTAGATAGAGGTGGAGAAGTCATCCTCAACCCTTCGCGTCTCGGTCTCACCCTCGCCGGCGTTCCCGACTGGGCAGAGGGTTTCTCGGTGGTATCCACCTCGACACGACAGGAACGCTCCTCCTGGGAGCCGGTGTGGGGCGAGGAAGCCCTCATTGAAAATAATTACAACGAGTTGACAGTCGAATTGCAGCAGAAAAAAGTGGCTCCGGGACGCCGCCTGCGCGTAGTGTTCCGCGTATTCAACGACGGCTTGGGCTTTAGATATGAATTTCCCTCGCAACAGCAGATGGGCGACTTTGTCATCACCGACGAACTCACCGAATTTGCCTTCCCCGAGGCACATACCTCGTGGTCGCTACCGGTCGAGGGCATACGCTTCTACGAGGGACTCTTCCGCGAGTTGCCCCTCGACAGCATCGGCTGGGCAAGCACCCCTGTGACTATCCACACCGCCTCGGGGCTGTCGATGGCGCTCCACGAGGCAGCACTCACCGACTATGCCGCCATGAATGTGCAAGCCACTCCCGGCAGCCCGGTCCTCCGCGCCGCCCTCACTCCGTGGTCCACCGGCGAGAAGGTGTTCGTCACCAATGTGCGCACCTCCCCGTGGCGCACCCTCATCATTGCCGACAATGATGGCGATATGATGCTCTCGCGCATCATGCTCAACCTCAACGAGCCCTGTCGCATTGCCGACACCTCGTGGATTAAGCCTCAGCGTTACATTGGTGTGTGGTGGTGCTATCATATGAAGGAAAATACCTGGGAGATAGGTCCGCGCCATGGCGCTACCACGGCTAACGTGTTGCGACACATGGATTTCGCAGCCCGCAACGGCTTCGGCGGGGTCCTCGTCGAGGGTTGGAACTACGACTGGGCGTCGTGGGAGTTCTCGTTCACCCGACCATACGAAGACTTTGATATCGACTCTATTACCGCATATGGACGTGCCCGGGGGGTCGCCCTCATCGGTCACCACGAGACCGGCGGCAAAATTGCCAACTACGAGCGCCAGATGGAGGACGGTTTCCGCCTCTATCGCGACAAGGGCATGCACTATGTCAAGACCGGATATGTGGGCGATTTGCTCGACGATGTCGAGCGCCACAGCAGCCAAGCCGGTGTGCGCCACTATCGCCGTGTCATCGAGACCGCCGCGCAGTATGAAATGTGTATTGACAACCACGAGCCGGTGATTCCCACGGGCTTGCAACGCACTTATCCCAACCTCATGACTCAGGAGGGTGTGCGCGGTCAAGAATGGGATGCCTGGAATCCCACCGGTGGCAATCCTCCCTCGCACACGGTCACCCTGCCATTCACTCGCGGGCTCGCCGGACCGATGGACTTCACCCCGGTGACTTTCTCCTTTGAGAACCCCGTGATGCCACAGACCCGCGTCAACACCACCATAGCCAAGCAGTTGGCGCTATTCGTTATTCTTTACTCGCCCCTGCAGATGGCTTCGGATATGATTGAGCATTATGAGGCAAATCCCGCTCCATTGCAATTCCTCGTCGACTGCCCCACTGACTGGCAACGCACACTGTATCCCGAGGCTCTCATCGGCAAATACATAACCGTGGCTCGCCTCGCCAAGGACGGCTCCACATGGTATGTTGCCGGCGCCACCGGCGACGATGCTCGCACCGCTTGTCTCGACCTGTCATTCCTTGACGCAGATGCTCATTACCTCGCCACTATTTATCGCGATGCCCCGGGTGCTGATTGGGAGACAAACCCCACAGCCATCCTCATCGAGCAACGCAAGGTCGATGCCACATCGACGCTTTACATCCCCGAGGGACGCAGCGGTGGCTTTGCCATCAAACTCGCACGTATCGATTGATTTTGCTCGATTGTTGGAAATGCCGCAAAAAATGATTAACTTTGCGCAAAACTAACCTAAACACGATACAATGGCAAAATTACGACGCGTGGCTCTACTGATTGTGACCCTGCTGTGTGCAGTGTCGCTGAGCGCCCAAATGGCCGGCGAAGTACGCTGGACCGCCTCAGTTGAAAAGACCTCGGCAAATGCCGGGCGAGTGGTTTTAAAGGCTGCTATCCCCTCGGGATGGCACATTTACGGCATGGAGTTGCCCGATGAGGACACCCAAGCGACCGAGTTCTCTTTTGAGTCGAATGATGTGGACTTCACCGGAGCGGTGACCCCCTCGGTGCCCGCCGGCATGCACCACGATGCCATGCTCGAGATAGACCTCACCTGGTGGGAAGGTGGCATCACATTCACGCGCGATTTTCGCCTGAAACCCGGTGTGTCACAAGCCACTATCAAGTGCTCGGTAGCCTATATGGCTTGCACCGAGCAGTCGTGTACACGCCCCACGACCAAGGAATTTACCCTGACATTCCAAGGCGAAGCCACCGCAGCAGTAACACCTGCACCTGCCGCACCGGTAGTGGCAACCCCTGCCGAGGAGGAGTCGCCCGAGGTGGCTGTCGCTGATACCGCTGCAGCCCCGACGCCCGCTGAGGCTCCTGTGGCTCTCACCGAGGTATCCGACCTGTGGGCACCCGTCGACATCGAAGCCGCTGATGCTACATCTGCTGCCATCGCTGAGTCGTCGCTATTCGTGATTTTCATCTTTGGCTTCCTCGGTGGTTTGCTCGCCCTGCTCACCCCCTGTGTGTGGCCTATGATACCCATGACGGTAAGTTTTTTCCTCAAGAAGGGTAAGAGCCGTCGCCGCGCCATCTCCGATGCCATTACTTATGCCCTGAGCATCGTAATCATCTACTTGGTGCTGGGCATCGCCATCACTATGATTTTCGGCGCCGGCAAGTTGAATGAGGTCGCCACCAGCGCGGTGTTCAACTTGCTGTTCTTCGCCCTCTTGGTCGTATTTGCCATTTCGTTCTTCGGCGCTTTTGATATCAAACTGCCCGCTCGCTGGTCCAATGCCGTTGACTCCAAGGCTGAGGCTACTACCGGCGTGATTTCGATATTCTTCATGGCATTCACCTTGGTGCTGGTATCATTCTCGTGCACCGGTCCCATCATCGGCACCTTGCTGGTGGAGGCAGCCTCGGATGGCAGCATCCTCGGTCCGGCTATCGGCATGGGTGGCTTTGCCATCGGCTTGGCACTGCCCTTCGGCATCTTTGCCTTCTTCCCCACGTTGCTCAAGGAGATGCCCCGCTCGGGTGGCTGGCTCAATACCGTCAAGGTGGTGCTCGGCTTCATCGAGTTGATTCTTTC